>JAYUFJ010000457.1:0-8980 GCA_043738775.1 Flavobacterium sp.
TCTATTTTGGCTAAATACGGATTGCAAAACATAAATTCCGATTTGGGATTAGGAATTAGAACTACAACAATTTTTGTTTTAATAGTGATTTTTGTTTTAACTACTAATAAACTCAATGATTTACCTTTAATAACCAATAAACAATATTTATTACTAATTTTATCGGGAGTAACAACAACATTAAGCTGGATTTTTTATTATCGAGCCATGAAAATAGGTTTGGTTTCGTACATTGCGGCTATTGACAAAGGTAGTATAGTAATTACTTTGGCCTTATCGTTTTTATTGTTAAAAGAACCAATTACTCCAAAAATAATTGTTGGCGGATTGCTTATTTTTGGAGGAATGTTAGTTTTAATATGGAAATAAAATGACAAAAACTATTATTTATATTGCACTCGGCGGAGCAATTGGCAGCGTATTACGTTTTTTAACATCAATTTTAGTTTTAAAATTTTGGTCCAATAATTTTCCGATGGCAACCTTTTTAACAAACGTTTTGGGTTGTTTATTAATTGGACTGTTAATTGGTTTTTTGGCAAAAAATAATTTGGAAAACTCCGATTTAAAATGGTTTTTAATCACCGGCTTTTGTGGAGGTTACACAACTTTTTCAACTTTTGGATTAGATAATGTGACCCTTTTTCAAAATAACAACTCACTTTTAGCATTTATTTATATTGCTTTGAGCATAGCAGTTGGGTTGATGTTCGTTTGGTTTGGACTATATATCACAAAATAAAACATTAAAAATGATGTTAAAATGGAGTAGTTTTTATGTCAAATTTTAGTATTTTCGCAATCTATGAATGAAAATAATATTTTAAAACTAAACGAATTACTTTCTCAACCTAAACGAATAGCCATAATACCGCACCGAAGTCCAGATGGAGATGCAATGGGTTCATCTTTAGCGATGTATCATTTTTTGAGAAAATTAAATCACAAACCCGTAGTAATTGCTCCTAATGATTTTCCGAATTTTTTAGCTTGGTTGCCTGGATCAGATACCGTTTTGGTATTTGAAAACGACAAAAATGAAGTTACAAAAATTTTGAACGAAGTCGATTTAGTTTTTACTCTCGATTTCAATGCCTTGCACCGTACTGGTGAAATGGAAAACGTTTTAAATAAACTAAAAATTCCTTTTGTAATGATTGATCATCATCAATCACCAGATAATTATGCTGTTGTAACTTATTCTGATACTTCAATAAGCTCCACTTGTGAAATGATTTATAATTTTATATCGTATTTAGATAAAAAAAATCTTTTAGATAAAACAATTGCTACCTGTTTATACACTGGTTTGGTTACAGATACTGGTTCTTTTCGTTATCAAACTACAACAAGTAAAACCCACAGAGTAGCTGCTGAATTAATCGATTTGGGAATTGAAAATGGTGCAATTCACAATTTGCTTTTTGATAATAACTCATACAATAGATTACAACTTTTAGGACGTTCATTACAAAATATGAAAGTAATGCCCGAGTTTAAAACATCTTATATAACCTTGACTCAAAAAGAATTAGATGAATTTCATTACCAAAAAGGAGATACCGAAGGAACTGTAAATTACGGTTTAACAATTAAAGGAATTATTTTTGCAGCTATTTTTATCGAAAATAAATCAGAAAATACTATTAAAATATCCTTTAGATCTCAAGGAAATTTTGATGTAAATCAATTCGCTCGGAAACATTTTAGTGGCGGAGGACACATTAATGCAGCTGGAGGAAAATCGGAATTAACCATGGAAGCAACCGTTGCAAAATTTGAAAAAATAGTATCAGAAATACAATTTAAAGAGTTAATTAATTAAAATATGAAAAAAATAAAATATACTGTTTTAATCGTTTTCGTGAGTTTGCTTTTTATTCAATGTAAACAACAGCAACAGGCGCGAATGCCAATTTCTCGCTCATCGGGGACGTTCATGAAACAATCTATAGAACGTAATAAAAAATTAATTGCCGGTGAAGAAGGGAAAATTGATTCTATTATAAAAAGCAATCCAAAAATAACTTATTTAACTTCAAAAAAAGGCTATTGGTACCGTTACGATATTAAAAATGATTCGGACACTTTACGACCAAAAAGAGGCGACATTGCAAGCTTTGATTATGAAGTTAAAGATTTAAAAGGAAACATAATTTACTCAAAAGAAGAATTAAAACCACAAACCTATGTTGTTGACAAACAAAATATAATGATGGGTTTGCGTGATGGAATTAAGTTAATGCATAAAAAAGAAACGGTAACTTTTTTATTTACTTCGCACAATGGCTATGGTTATCATGGCGATAATAACAAAATTGGAGTTAACGAATCTTTAATGTGTACCGTTACTTTAAATAATTTTAAAAACGAAAAAAAAGTAAACCCTAAAAAACCAATTCTAGATAGTAACAACCCAAAAATTGAATCCGAACCAAAAATTGAACAAGAAACCAATACAAACCCTAAATAATTTAAAATGAAAAGAATACTTTATTTTTTTACACTTATTGCTGCGATAAGTTTAACATCGTGTCAAAAAGACAAATATGAAAAATTCCCTGACGGATTGTATGCCGAAATTACAACATCGAAAGGAGTAATAGTTTGCGAATTGGAATACAAAAAAACTCCAGTAACGGTTGCCAATTTTGTATCTTTAGCAGAAGGAAAAAATACATTTGCAGCAGCCGATTATAAAGGAAAGCATTTATTTGATGGACTAAAATTTCATCGTGTAATTCCAAACTTTATGATTCAAGGTGGCGATCCACTAGGAAATGGTTCTGGTGATGCTGGCTACAAGTTTAAAGATGAAATTACCGATTTAAAATTTGTTAGTGGTGGTTTATTGGCAATGGCGAATTCTGGACCAGGAACCAATAGCAGCCAATTTTTTATTACTCACATTGCAACACCTTGGTTGGACGGAAAACACACTATTTTTGGTCACGTTGTAGAAAAAGGTATGGAAGTGGTAAATACAATTGCTCAAGATGATTTGATAAAATCGGTAAAAATTATCCGTAAAGGTGACGATGCTAAAAAGTTTGATGCAGTTAAAGTTTTTTCAGATTATTTTGGTGTAGAAGCCGAAAATCAAAAGAAACTAGCAGAAGTTGAAGCCGAAAATCAAAAGAAATATAAAGAACAATTTCAAAAGGTGATTGAAGATAAAGTTGCCTTTTTTGCATCGAACAAAGTAGCAGCAATCAAATCAGCAACTGGTTTACAATATAAAATTTTGAAAAAAGGAAGCGGTGGTAAATTACCAAATGGAACAAATGTTATGGTAAAATATTCAGGTTTTTTAGAAAATGGAGTTTTGTTTGATACAAGTGATGCGGCAACTGCAAAACAATTTGGAAAATTTGATGCACAGCGTGAAGCACAAATGGGCTACCAACCTATTCCATTTGTTACAGGTACAAAAACAGGAATGATTCCTGGTTTTATTGAAGGCTTAGAAAAAATTAATCCAGGTGATAAAATTTTATTATTCATTCCATCTGCTTTAGGATACGGTGAAAATGGTGCTGGAAATGTGATTCCGCCAAATGCCAATATTATTTTTGAAGCGGAAATAGTTAAATAAAATTGACTTTAGTAATTTAATAAAAGAGTAACTAAGTAAATAAAAAAAGGATTATAACTAAATTAAAACAAAATGAAAATCAAATTTTTAATGTTGTTGTTTTTATCAATAACAATTAGCCAAGGGCAAGTAAAGAAAAAAATAGTTTCAAAACCAGCTGCTGTAAAAGTGGTAAAAGGTATTACTACATCAGTATTGCCAGCGAAAGTTGCAGTTATAGCTGTGCCAAAAGTAAATATAAACGAAGGAATTTTTGCTGAAATTGAAACGTCAAAAGGTAAAATCTTAGTAAATTTAGAATATAAAAAAGCTCCAGTAACTGTTGCAAATTTTATATCATTATCCGAAGGTACGAATACAGCAGTTGCTGAAAAATTTAAAGGAAAACATTTTTATGATGGATTAAAATTTCACCGAGTGATTAAAGATTTTATGATTCAAGGTGGAGATCCTGAAGGAAATGGTTCGGGTGGACCTGGTTTTGCTTTTAAAGATGAGTTCGACCCAACATTGGTACACGATAGAGGTGGGATATTGTCAATGGCAAATTCTGGACCCAAAACTAATGGCTCGCAATTTTTCATTACTCACAAGGAAACACCTTGGTTGAACAACAAACATTCAATTTTTGGAAGTGTAGTTTCTGGTATGGATGTGGTAAATAAAATTGCTCAAGATGACGTAATTTTAAAAGTTACAATTTCAAGAAAAGGTATAGCAGCTAAAAAATTTGATGCAACAAAAGTATTTTCAGAATATTATGCTAATAAAGCAGGTGATGATGCAAAACAAGCACTAATCGATGCAGAAGCGAAGAAAAAACTAACCGAAGCAGAAGCCTTAAAAAATGCAGAGTACAACAAAATTTATGGCCCTATTAAAGTTGCTAAAGTTAAAGCATTAAATGCATTAAAACTAACCTCAACAACAACTTCAACTAGTTTACAATATGCAATTACCCAAAAAGGAACTGGTGTAAAACCTGTTGACGGAAGCAATGTAAACATTAGCTATGCAGGTTATTTAGAAGACGGAAGTTTATTCGATAGTAACATAGAAAGCATAACAAAAGAATTTGGAAAATTTGATGAAAACAGGGCCAAAGCAAATGGTTACGCACCATTTCCTTTTCCAATTGGTAAAAAAGATGGTTTGATTCCCGGATTTTTAGAAGGGATAAATACAATGAGTTTGGGTGACAAAGCAACCATTTATATCCCATCAAAATTAGGATATGGCGAGCGTGGAGCAGGAAATGTTATACCACCTAATTCCAATATTATATTTGAAATTGAAATGACACAAAGCGCAACACCTGCAGCAACTACCTCACCCGCTGTAGATAAATAGTGAAGCAATAAGGTCGTAAATAAAATAAGAATGTTTTTATGTTTTTATGTTTTTTATTACTTCAAAGTTAATCTTTGAAGTAATAGAAAACATTTTTATTTTATATTGAGCATTATTAACTACACCTTTATAAAAACCTTAAAAAGGCAATTTTAATTTTAAAAGGAATTAGTATAAATTAAGTAAAAGCCTTTCTTAAATATTTATAGATTTTTACTTATAAAAATTAGTTTGGATGAATTCTGAATTATTTTAAAGCATTTTTAAATTTCTTTAAATCAATGTTTTATGTTTTATTTAAATTTATTATTAAGATTCAATAAAAATAATTTTATTTTTATTTGGAATTAATATGAATAAGGATTATTTTTGAAAAATATTTTTTTATACCATAATCAATTTTTAAAAATGTTTTTTAATATGAAATCACTAACTTTTAAATTACAAGCACTTTCTATTATTCTATTTTTATTTAACTCTTGTAGTCCAAATACCGATGATATTACAACACCAATAGATAAAAATTTAGAATTATACAAATCAGTTTTGAACAATATTGGAAACAATGTAATAACTGAAACTTTAAAAGATTTTAGTTTAAAAACCAATGCCTTAAAATTGGCTTCAGATAACTTAGCGATAGGAAATAACGCATCGCTTACGGCATTAAAAAATGCTTGGCTTGATGCACGTGTGCCTTGGGAAAAATCGGAAAGCTTTGCTTTTGGACCAGTTTTAACTGATGGGCCAATTGGTATTATTGATATTGCAGTCGATTCATGGCCAGTCAATACTACTTCAATAAATGCAATTTTAGCAAGTTCGGCAACAATTAACACTGCACTTTTAAATACCAATAACGAGGCAAGAGGTTTTCACACAATTGAATATTTAGCTTGGGGGATTTCTGGTACAAAAACGGCTACTGATTTAACTGCTAGAGATATAATTTATTTAAAAGCAACTTGCATTGATTTGGCATTTAGAGCTTTAAATTTATATAACAATTGGTTAGCTTCACAAGACAACTATGTAGCGAATTTAATAAACGCAGGACAAAACAACAACCAAATTTATACTTCTCAAAAATCGGCGTTTATTGAATTGATCGATGGAATAACAGGAGTTGCCAATGAAGTCGCTACTTCAAAGATAGAAAATGCACTTAACGGAGGAGCTGGTGGCACTCCAAACCCAAATTTAGACGAATCACAATATAGCAAAAGCACCACATTAGATTTACTTAATAACATTCGTGGTATTCAAAATATTTATTTAGGCGATTATAATAGTACAGATGGTAAAGGTTTAACAGATATTATTAAAATTAGAAAACCAGAATTAGACGCAGCTGTAAAATTAAAAATTTTGGAGTCAATAAGTGCATTGAACGCAATTTCTGGAACTTTTGCATCAGCAATATTTAACGACCGTTTGGCACTAGCAAATGCACAAAATAAAATTTTAGAATTACAACAATTATTAGATACCGATGTAAAAGATTTATTGTCTAAACTATAGTTAACAAAATGAATATAATTGAAATAAAAAACCAACTATTATTATTAACCGTAGTATTAATTTTAATTTCATCTTGCTCTAAAAACGTTGATAGCGAAGTTTATGAAGATTTGCCAAATCTCACCGAACGGCAATTAGCAGGCGGGACAACGACAATTTTTTCAGATAATAGTCAAGCTTTTAGCACCGTTGCACCAAACGTTACTGGTCTTGATTTT
Organism: Flavobacterium sp.; assembly: GCA_043738775.1. GTDB lineage: Bacteria > Bacteroidota > Bacteroidia > Flavobacteriales > Flavobacteriaceae > Flavobacterium. Next base: position 6,685 of record JAYUFJ010000457.1, read on the forward strand.
ACAAATCACGCTTTTGGCGATGCACAATTTGAACAAGCATTTGTAACTGCACCAGCAACAGTAAACGGAGGTTTGGGCAGCATTTTTAACAATACATCGTGCGTTTCGTGTCACGTCAAGGACGGTCGATCTGCTTTTCCTATCAATATTACCAATTTAAGTGGTTTATTATTGCGTGGAAGCATCGCAGGAGTTAATGCTAATGGAAGCCCGAATGCGATTCCAGGTTTTGGAACACAAATTCAAAATCAAGCCGTTTTTGGTACAGTTCCAGAAGCACGATATAGCGTTTATTTCACCACTACAATCGAAACATTATCCGATGGAACTATAATTAGCTTACGAAAACCTATTTTCAGTTTAATTGATTCTTATATTGCGTTACCGTCTGGAATTATGCTTTCTCCACGAATTGCAACTCCAGTTTTTGGTTTAGGATTACTGGAAGCCATTTCTGAAACTAATTTACTTGTTAATCAAGATATTAATGATACAAATGGCGATGGCATATCGGGAAAAGCAAATTATGTTTGGGATCCGATTTCACAACAAACAAAAATTGGTCGTTTTGGCTGGAAAGCCAATTCGGCTTCAGTTTTGGTTCAATGTGCTGGTGCTTATGTTGAAGATATGGGCGTAACAAATTATGTTTTTCCGAACGAAAGTGGTTTTAATCAAAGTAACGGACAAGATGGTTTAAACGATGATCCTGAAATATCCAACTCCATTTTAGATGCTGTTGCCTTATATTGTAAAACGCTAGCCGTTCCTGCAGCAAGAAATTTAACAAATATTGATGTTCGTCGAGGTGCAAAAACTTTTGAAGAAATTAGTTGTACAAAATGTCATACCCCAAAACAACAATCTGGTTTTAATAGTATCGCTTCAATTTCTAATCAAACATTTTTTCCATATTCTGATTTGCTTTTGCATGATATGGGAAATGAACTAGCAGACAACAGACCCGATTATTTAGCCAATGGACAAGAATGGAAAACGAGACCACTTTGGGGAATTGGATTAACCCAAATTGTAAATGGACATACCAATTTTTTACACGATGGACGAGCTAGAAACGTAACAGAGGCAATACTTTGGCACGGTGGCGAAGCAGAAAATTCAAAACTAAAATTCAAACAACTATCTACTCAAAAGCGAAATGAATTGTTGGCGTTTATAAATTCGCTTTAAATAAAAATTATTTAAAAATAAAAACGGTTTTGTACAATATCAAAGTAGTTTTTTTCTATTTAAACTTAAACTGCATTTCATCATTTACATTAAAAACTGCACCTATTTCTACCCGAATTATTTTTCCAAATTCGGCTTGTAAGGTCAACCAATTGGATTCGTTAAAATGATTTTCGGTTGCATCAAAAAAATCAACTTCCCATTGTTTTATACCTTTTTCAATTAGGTGATTTTTAAAATCTAAAACATCCGAATTGATTATTGTTTTACCTAAAAAAGTTAAATTATTGTTGGAAGCAATAATGTAACCCAATTTAAAACCTTCATCTTCATAAAAAGTCAACCGCAGTTTTTTATCATTAAACAACAAAATTTTATTGGCATCGTCATCTTCAAATTCTCTATTTGGGCTCCCCAACAAGTTAATTACATCTTTTGGTAACATCCCGAAAAGCAATTCATCAAGACCGTTTTTTGGATTTAATTTCATATAATTAATATTCAAAAGTTCCGTATTCACTTTTAATGGTTAACTTTTTAAAATTTGATGCTTCAACCCTACCCACAATTTGTGCATCAACATTAAACGATTTAGAAATAGCAATTAAATCGTTTGCAATTGCTTCATTTACATACAACTCCATTCGATGTCCGCAATTAAAAACTTGGTACATTTCTTTCCAATTAGTGTTAGATTGTTCTTGAATTAATTTAAATAATGGTGGAACAATAAATAAATTGTCTTTTACAATATGCAAATTATCTATAAAATGCAAAATTTTAGTTTGTGCGCCACCACTACAATGCACCATTCCGTGAATGTCACTTGAAGTATATTTTTCTAAAATTTTTTTTATTATGGGAGCATAAGTTCTAGTTGGCGAAAGCACAAGTTTACCTACATCAACAGGAGAATTCTCAACGGAATCGGTCAATTTCATTTTGCCCGAATAAACTAAATTTTCAGGAACCATAGCATCAAAACTCTCGGGATATTTTTTGGCTAAATAATTCTCAAAAACATCGTGCCGAGCAGATGTTAAACCATTACTTCCCATTCCGCCATTATAGTTTTTTTCATAAGTTGCTTGACCAAAACTTGCCA
>JAYUFJ010000458.1:0-3244 GCA_043738775.1 Flavobacterium sp.
AAATACGAAATTCGGAATCGGCAAACGCTTCAAAAATTTTAAAAATTACGGTTCGAGAAAATTTAGATATGCGAGATGGTTTTTTTGAAAACAACGAAAACAATCAGTTAAAAATAATTGAAATGATTCGGAAATACCAACCAGAGATTGTGCTTTGTAATGCCATTGACGATCGACATATTGATCACGGAAAAGGAAGTAAGCTGGTTTCTGACGCTTGTTTTTTATCTGGTTTGGTAAAAATTGAAACACAGTTAAACGGAGAAAACCAAAACCAATGGCGACCAAAATTAGTGTACCATTACATTCAATGGAAAAATATTGAACCCGACTTTGTAGTTGACATTTCTGACTTTATTGATGTTAAAATGAAATCTATTTTGGCCTACAGTTCTCAATTTTATAATCCAAATTCTATTGAAAAAGAAACTCCAATTACCTCAAAAAACTTTCTAGACAGTGTAAAATACCGAGCTCAAGACTTGGGTAGATTAATTGCTAGTGATTACGCTGAAGGTTTTACAGTTGAAAGATATTTGGCTGTCAATAGTTTAAGTGATTTAAAATAATTTTAAAATATTTTTTTAATATTCTTTTTGCTAAAGTAAACTTTAATGTTATATTTGCACCCTAATTATAAATGGTGATTGTAGCTCAGTTGGTTAGAGCATCGGTTTGTGGTACCGAGGGTCGCGGGTTCGAGCCCCGTCTTTCACCCAAAAATATAAAGTCTTGATGAAAATCAAGACTTTTTTTGTTTCAAACATTTTTATTACTTTTGAACAATGAAAAAGTTATTATTTTTGCTTTTAATTCCTATCTTATCATTTTCGCAAATTGATACTGCTATAAAATTTAAGGTAGCAATGATTCAAAATTGTTTCAATAAAGGTGCCGAGGGTGAAACTTTTTTTTGGCAAACTAAAGGTAAAATTACTTTTGGAATTGTAAAATATACCGATGACCAAAACCCAAAATTCAAACAATTGTTCATCAATCAATATCAAGAAATTTTACCGCTTTATATTCACATGAATAAAACCGAGCAAGAGAAAGACACTGCTTTATTTATAAAAATTTTAATTCAACAAGAGCAAGATTATCGGAATTTGTTGACTAAAGATCAATTAAAATTGTATTTAGATAAGTTAGCCGATTTAGAAAAAAATAATAAAGCTGAGTTCGATTCTTACACTTCGTTATTTTTTTCGGAAAAACTATTAAATGAGTTTAAAGCAAAGTTTTAATTACTTTCCATCTCTATCAACCCTTATTTTGTCTTCCCGATTTGCCAATTCCCAAGCAATTACAAATCCTAATTTCGCACGTTTTGTTAATGCATCAAATTCTATTTTATCTACTTCGTCAGTTTTTTGATGGTAATCATCGTGAACACCATTAAATAAAAACACAACAGGAATTCCGTTTTTTGCAAAATTATAGTGATCGGATCGGTAATAAAAACGATTTGGATCTTTACGATCATTAAATTTATAGTCTAACTTTAAATTTATAAATTTTTTATTTTCACTTTCGCAAATTTTATACAAATCTGTCGATAAATAATCAGAACCTATTAAATAAATATAATTATTAGATTCTTTGTGCAAATCATCACGGCGACCAATCATGTCAATATTTACGTCGGCAATCGTATTTTTTAATGGGAACAAAGGGTTTTCAGAATAATATCTTGAACCATGTAAACCGTGTTCTTCACCAGTTACGTGTAAAAATAAAATAGACCTTTTTGGTCCGTGACCATCATTTTTGGCTTGTTTAAAAGCTTTAGCAATTTCTAAAAGAGCTACGGTTCCCGAACCATCATCATCGGCACCATTATAGACATCTCCATTTTTAACTCCAATATGGTCGTAGTGAGCTGAAACTACTACTACTTCCTCTGGTTTTTCGGAACCCTCAATAAATGCCCAAATATTTTCCGAATCGGGTAATTTTTCATCATACTGTGAATTTAAATAACTAGCAGAAATATGTTGATAATAATCGGTTGCACCTTTTGGAAAAGGAATTTCATTTTTTTGATATTGTGAAATCATGTAGCGCCCTGCTTTTTTTTGACCTTCACTTCCCGTGTCACGTCCTTGCATTTCATCGGATGCGATTATTGTTAAATGTGCTTTTAAATCCTCGGCGGTTATAATATTGATGTATTTTTCTTGTTCAAATTGCTGTTTATTTGAATCAGTAATTTTTGAATTCAAAATTGTTTTAGGCGCAGAACATCCTATAATTAATAAGCTTAATAAGGTTATCGATTTTTTTTTTGTCATTTTAAGAAATTGAGATAAACGAATAAATAATAAAAACGGTCATAAATAGAGAAATAAATATAAAATTTAAGAAAAATAGAAAACTTCCTAAAAAAACACTTGTTCTTCGTTTACCGCCGTAAAACCTATGATGGGCTGGGTAAAAATAATAAATCATCCAAATAATACCTATGAAACTAATTATTTTTGATAAAATATCAAAAAAGAATAATTTAATAACGATAAAAAATGGCTAATTAAAAAAATTGCCAATACTTGTATCAATAAAAATGAAAAATAGTGTAAGGTAAAAATGCCGTGATCAAAATAGTACCACTTTTTTTTGCTGTGAAATAACCATAGAAAAAAAGCAAAAATTGGCATATATAAGAACAATGCTTTTGGAATGTTATGAACAAATGATTCAATAAATTTTTCTTTCAATTCCTCTTTTCTGCCTTTGTATTTATCTTTAATTAATTGAAATTTTCGATTAAACCAATAAGATATACCAGATAGTTTATCGGCATCTTTAGAAAATTTTTGAATAGAATCAAGTTGAGCAACGTCTCTATAATGCTCACTTAAATTAATAAAATCATTTTCGTCAACGCTATTTTTTTCTTTTGCTTGAACTATAAATTTTTGTAGTGAATCTGAAACTTTTTTTTCGATAACGCCCGATTTTTCTAATTTTAAAATTTCTAATTGTTCTTTATAAAGAGTATCTTTTTTCTGGGCAATAGTATCTTTAGCAGGTGTTTTAATTGAAAGTCCAAACTTTTTATCACCAACCAAATATTTTTGTTTTTCAGTTTTTTCTTTTTCTTTTTTCTTTTCTAAAAACGATTCAGTAGTATTACCTGAAAAAATTGAAAACATAAAAAATGTAACAAAGCTAATAAAAATATACAATCGAACAGGAGCAAGGTACGACATTCGTTTGCCCGACAAATACTCTTTGGTTAATG
>JAYUFJ010000459.1:0-3242 GCA_043738775.1 Flavobacterium sp.
GTAGTCGCTTGCCCAAAAACAGGTGTTAAACCATATTCGGTAAAGTCGGCACCTTGTTTATAATTTTCGTAATATCCTTTTCCTTTAGTGTAGTGCAATGCAATTGTTGAATTCCAGTTTTTTGAAATTTTTTCGATCCAATGCAATTGATAATGATCTTGTTGGTAATTATCAGTTTCATTTTCGTAAAATTTAATGTTTCCAAAACTATCTGTATATTGCCCAATTGGATTAAATCGGCGGTCTTTTTTTAATTGTTCTCCATCAATACCGTAATAAGCTTGGTAGGTTTTTTCGGTTCCGCCAAAAACTAAAGCTTTAATTAAAGTATTTTTTGAAACATAGGTTGCTTGTAAAAAATACGATTTTAAGTTCGATGTTGCTCTATCAATATAACCATTAGATGCTACGTTGGAAACTCGACCAGCCAATTCAAAGCCTTGTAACGAATTCTTTTTGGTCGTGTTATTTAACAAACCAGTACTAAATTTCACAGTATGTTTTCGAGTCGTAAAACTACCTATTGAATTCGCAATTTCGCCTTTGCTTTCCTTGGAATACGAATCGGTAAGTAAATTTAAACTCGCACCAAATGCTCCAGCACCGTTTGTTGAAGTTCCTACTCCACGTTGCAATTGAACACTTTCAAGTGACGAGGCAAAATCGGGCATATCTACAAAATAGGTTCCACTACTTTCGGAATCATTGTACGGAATTCCGTTAATGGTAACGTTTACTCGGGTTGCATCGCTTCCTCGGACACGAATACCTGTATAACCCACACCATTTCCAGCATCAGAAGTAGTTACAACCGATGGTAAAAAATTCATAATAATAGGAATGTCTTGGCCCAAATTTCGGGTTTCTATTTCTTTTTTTGATAAATTACTAAAACTTACAGGTGTTTTTTTAGTAACACGAATTGCCGAAACTAAAACTTCATCAATTAAATTAACTTTGGTAGAATCATTTACTTGAGAAAATGATAGAAAAGAGGATAGAAAAACAAAAATAAATGTTGCTAAATAGTGTTTTTTTAAAATTTTGCAACTTTGTAATTTAAAAACTTTGTAATTTAAAATAAGATTCATTCGTAAAATAATTTTACAAATAAAAAGGAGTAATTATTTTGTGTTAAAAAATAAAAATTTGGTTGTTTATAATAACAATTTCAAAGCGTGCACACTATTTTATTGTCATTCTTCCCTTAGCAGCATTACCTGCTCAGGTTCATTGGGTATAATCTCAGCTCATAATTTGGAGCACCCCTTTTGAGACTTTGCAAATGTAATACAATATTTATAAAAAAATTAATTAAATAATTTATAATAATAAAAAAGTCAACATTATTTAATCTAAATTTGGTTTTTTACGATTTTCTTTCATTTCCGATGTCGATTTTTTGTTGTTCAATCGTTTTTCGATAATTCCCTTAGGAACTTTAGTCTCTTTTCGTTCTTTGGTTACGTGAAGTGCTGTTTTAATAATTTCTAAAAAGCGTTTGGTTACAATTGCTTTGTTTTTTAATTGACTTCGGTCTTCATCGCAATTCAAAATTAAGATGTTTTCAGAAGTCAATCGACTGGATAGTTTGTTTAGAATTAGTTGTTTTTCTTCATAATCCAACGCTAAAGAATTATTTAAATCAAAACTTAAAACCACTTTCGAGGATACTTTATTTACATTTTGTCCTCCAGCGCCCGAACTTCGGACAGCTTTAAAATTAATTTCGGTTAACATCTTTTCTTTATTCATTTAATTTGGAGATTGGTGTGCTGGTTTCAATAAATCATTAACCGTTTTTACCGGACTAAAAGTTATTAACGGAACTTCTACAAAAATGGTCACCCAATTTGCCATTGCTCCATTCCAAAGTCCAGGCAATTCATAAGCTTTGTAAGGCTTTCCATTTTTGTTTTTTTCGACAATAAAACCTGTGTTTTTATCTATAAATTTCAATAAATCAAATTTATTTCCTTTATAATCTTTAGTAGCACAAACCAAATCTACTGGATTAAAATGGGTCGCTTTTTTTAAAATTTCGAGTTGACATTTATCGTTAGTATTAATTTGAGACGCTTCAATAATTTGCAAACTTGTACTTCCTTTTTTATCGGTTACCCAAAAAGGACCTCCTCCTGGCTCACCTTCGTTTTTAACCATTCCACATACTCGAATTGGTCTATTTAAAACACTTTTTAAATAAACTATTTTGTTTGGAATTGTAAATTTTGAAAAGTCATCACTCACTTTAATTTTTAATTTTTTGTTTAAAAAAGCTACAATTTCATCATTAAAGTGCTCATTAACAACTTCATTATCTAACGATTTTAAAAAATTAAAAATGGTTTCTTGATAATTCAATAAAATTCCTGCCAATGCTTTTTTATATAATGATATGGTTTCAATATGATTTTGAATTACATTATCAATATTTTTAATAAAAATTATATCCGAATCCAATTCGTTCAAATTCTCAATTAATGCACCGTGACCACCTGGGCGAAAAACTAAATTATCATTTTCATCTTTAAAAGGTTTGTTGTTAAAATCGGCTACTAAAATATCAGTTGACTTTTTTTGAAAAGAGTAGGAAACATTAATTTTTACATTTGATTTACTCTCTATTTTAGGTTTAACTTGTGAAACAATTTCTTTAAAGTTATCCAAATGTTCTTCGGAAACTGTAAAATGTAAATTGGATTTGTTTTTTGAAGTTACAAAATAAGTACATTCGTTTAAATGCTCTTCAATTGCTGTTGCAGTATGCGTTTCGTATTTATGAAAAGGTAAAATTCCTTTTGGTTTATTGGCAAAATCGAAATGATTTGACGATAAAAGCAAATTAATAAACTCGTAGTCTTTTTTATCTTGCGACCATTTATTAGAATAATTTTCTAACTTTTTTACTTTATTAAAAATTATTTCGTAAAAAGGTAATTTTTCTTTGGCTACCAAAAAAATAGAAAGGTTTTTATCATTTTTTCTATTGATATATGCGTTTATTGACTCTTCATCTAAATTAAAATCGAATAAAAATTCATTCAAAAATTTAAACATTCTACTTGCAGCACCCGATGATGGTACAAATTTTTTAAGTTTTAAATTTTCTTTTTTTATATCAAAAAATGATGCCCAATTTACAGCTTCGTTTTTCGATAATGATAAAATTCCGTCACCAATTACAGCTACTCTGTCCAAATTAATTTTTGGAATTCCATTTTTAAAAAAATCAAAATGCT
>JAYUFJ010000460.1:0-3240 GCA_043738775.1 Flavobacterium sp.
CGCCAAGAGGCAAAATTTCTTGCAATTTCGAACCATATTCGTTTTGTAAAGCCGTCAATTGAAGTTCAAATCGTGGATTTTGCTTCAACAACTCTTCAATAGTTTTTTTTCCATTTCCTTCAACAATTAAAAATTCTTTTGATACAATTCCGGTTATTTTTCCGAGTTTTTCGCTTGGATATCGTACATAAAAAATTCCAACCTCATTTTCGAAAGGTATTAAATTTTGTATTAAATAATTAAAATTGGCTTTCGAATGATAATTTTTTAAATCGTTAATTGAATTAATTTTTTTAACAGCCGAACCTCGTAAACCAATGTCGGGTTTGCAAATAAATGGAAACTCAATTTGCGATTTATGAAGCTTTTCAAGAACTATATCAAATGAAATTTGCTCTTGAATTAGCTCTGTTTTTGGATAAAATTGTTGGGGAATTAAATTATAAATTGCCATTTTTGACTCGTTAAAAAAACCTCCATTTTTAATTGTTGGATTACAAGCATTAAAAAAGAAAATAGTTCTCGCTTTTAATGCATAAAATGCCCAAAGAAAATAAATTGGTATGTAAACAATTTGAAATGGCCAGTATTCCCAATGGGTAAGTTTATGTATAAATAGTTTCAATGTAAATTTATAGATTTCAATTAGTTAAGTTTTAATTAGTTTACAAAATAGATTAAAAAGTTTTGAATTAAGGCTTGATTTTAATAAATAGAATATTTTCTAATTTTAACATTTTTGAAAAACCTGCAACTTTATATTAAACTGTTATGAATTTTGTAGAAAATTTTTTGTTTTCTAATAAATCATAATGTAAAACTGTAACTTTATTATTTTCAATTAAAGTTTGAGTAATGCTCAAAGTTTTCAAAATGTTATTTCGATTTATTACTAATCCGTTTTGAGTATTTTTAGATTCGGTATCTTTATGAAATTGATACAATTCTTTTCCTGAAATTTTATGCTTATTTTTTAAAAATTCTTGAAACCAATTGGCTCTTTTTTCACGAACTTCTTTTGGATACAATGTTGAAGAAGACCAAATGTGTGTTTTTAAATGGCTTAAATTAATTTTTTCTTTTTGCTCTCCATTCCAGCGAAATTGTGTTAAACAATTATTTTCAAAAAAAACCATTGTAAAGGGTTCAATATTTTCTAAATCAATTTTATCCCAAGTTTCTAGTACAATATCCGAACTAATTAAATCTAATACAATTAATCCTCTACTGCGACGATAAGGTAATTTAAGTTCGTGTTTTTCTGAAGCTCCGTTTAACAAAACTAAAACGCTTCCTTTTTCAGAAACAGCATACCAAGTTCCGCCAGCTTTTGGATCTTTTGGAAAAATAATATTTTTGTTATTAATTAAATAATTTTTGGGTTCAATTGCTGTTCGAATAGTTTGTTCGTCGCGATTTGAAGTAATAATTATTTTTTTTTGTGTAGCTACAACAGTTACTGTGCACATTTTTTTCGGTATTCAATTGTTGATCGGGCTACACCAAAATTTTCATCAATTTGTAGATCTTTGTTTTGTAAAACTGCGACTTTAATTAATGCTTGATGATGAATACAATGCTCTAAATTGTAAAGTAATTCTCGAAAATAATTGCTTTCTATAAGTAATTGTTCGCCATCAACAAGTTGTTGTAATACAATATTCTTGTTTGGCTTACTTAAATTTTCAATAATAAATTGTATTGTTTTCTTTGCAAAATTAATATCAGTTTGAATTAAAATATCTCTATTTCTTTTATCATAATTTACAATTCCCAACTCATATTGGTTTTCTAAACATTGGAACATTTCAATAATATGTCGAGTATGCTCTCCAATTGTTGCATTACTCAAGTCGAAACAAGGACAAACATAATCATTAACCGAAAGTTGCGATAACAAATCAGATAATTCAGTAAGTGTATTTTTTATTGAAGGTATAAGCATTTGATTTGGCTATAAACTTTATATACGATGAATTGCAAATTTAAGTTTTAAATTTTAAAATTTCAAAATTAAAATTTAAAATGTAACAAATCGGGAATTTTATTTTTTTCATTGTAAATTAACAGTAAACTGCAAATTAACGTAATAATTGCCAAGGTAAATAGTTCACCACCGTCATTTTTAACAACAATACCTAAAACAAAAAGATGAGAAAAAACTGCTCCGACCATTGTGCCAAGTGCTAATATTGCGCCTAAAAGTGTTGTTCGAGGAATTAAAATTAAAATTGAAGCAATCAATTCAACAATTCCTGATCCAATTCGTCCAAAAGGCTCGATGCCTAATTTTGTAAATATAAAAACAGATTCTTCAGCACCCGAAAACTTAAAATATAAAGTTTGAAGCAAAATTACAACTGCAATGAGTTTAATTATCCAAATAAAAATTGTTTTTTTCATAATTAATTAATAAATTTTTTCCAGTTTAAATCAGCTTTTTTATTCAAGTTTACTTGGTCTTTGTTCCAACTTTTAAGAGTATTATTAAAAAACGCATTGTAAAATAAATATAGTTTATTATCAATAATTTTAAATGTAGATGGGTCAATTTCAACCTTTTCGGCATTTGCACCCATAGCATAAGCACACCAGCCGCCGTATTGAGGCTCGTAACTCACTGGCGATTTTATAAATAAATCTTTATCGTCTTGCGAAAAAAAATTGTAAGTCACTCCTTGATAGGTTGTTGAAATTTCTTTTTTTCCTTTCACTGCTTTATTTTGTTTAAAATAAGAAACTGGATCATAGCCCTGTATTGCCACTTTATTTTCTAAATTGAATTCTTTTAATCTTGTAATGTTAGTTTGCGCATAAGTAGTTAAACTAAATACTGTTATTGCAAATAACGCAATTGCTTTTTTCATTTTTTTTCTATTTTTAATTATTATTTTACTAAAATTTCATTCGCTTTTTTAGTCCAAACTATTGGGCCTTCAGGGTCATAGGCAAGTGAGCCTAATTTATTATAATTTACTTTTTCATTTTTCATTATTGGCTTTACAAACCAAATATTTGGAAATGTATTTACATTAAAAGTTTCCAAAAGTTCTTTGTTTTGATTTTTTACAATTTCTGTTTGATAATCTTTTCTAGGATAATCAAGTTCAACCAATACTACTTTTTCATTGGCCCAGCTTATAAATTCGGGTTTTGCAACAATTTCTTTTTGAAAGCGCTTGCACCAAATACACCAATCACTTCCGGTAAAAAACAAAAGCATTGGTTTGTTAACTTTGT
>JAYUFJ010000461.1:0-8966 GCA_043738775.1 Flavobacterium sp.
CCGCACGTCTTTTCGCCCTGTTGCAGGCACTGCGCCGCCGGCGCCGGCCGGTCAGCGCCACCGTGCTGGCCGAGGACAATTATAGTTGATGTTTTTTTAGAAGGAAATTTTCCGAGTGAATTTAAAAAATTACAAACCGAAACGCAACAATTATTAGAAGAATACCAGGCTTACAATCCAAACATAAGTTATCAATTTGTAAATCCGATAGCTAATGAAAAAGAACGTGATTCAATAATACAATCATTTCTCTCTCGAGGTTTAACACCAGTAAACGTTACACTTGACGACAAAGGAAAACAAACCCAAGAAATCGTTTTTCCTTGGGCAATAGTAACTTGTGGAAATAGAAGCACCAAAGTACCGTTGTTAAAAAACAAAATGGGAGCATCAACCTCTGAAAAAGTAGTAAGTTCGGTGCAACATTTAGAATATGCTTTTGCCAATTCGTTCAATATAGTTTCAAAAAAGAAATCGAAAAAAGTAGCAATTTTAAAAGGAAACGGCGAATTGCAAGATGCCTTGATGGGTGATTTTATTGTATCTGTTAAAGATAATTACGGAATTGGTCCTTTTTCATTAGATTCAGTCGCAAAAAATCCCAATAAAACTCTTGATGTTCTTAAAAAATACGATTTAATCGTCGTTGCAAAACCAACTGAAGCTTTTTCTGACCAAGAAAAACAAGTACTAGATCAATATATTATAAATGGCGGAAAAACACTTTGGTTACTTGATCAAGTGGCAATTGAAATGGATGATTTATACAACGAAAGAGGCGAAAATTTAGCCATTCCGAGAGATTTGAATTTGAACGATTTATTTTTTAAATACGGCATCCGAATTAACCCGCTTTTGATTAAAGATATTTTGGCTTCGCCAATTTCTTTGGCCTCAGGTAAACAAGGTAGTCAAACGCAATACACTCAATATCCTTGGTTTTTTTCGCCGATTGTTTATCCTTTAGAATCTAAAATTAAATCGAAACAAAACCCAATCGTTAGCAATTTGGATGCTGTTAAATTTGAGTTTGTAAGTCCGATTGAGGGTTTAAAAAACAATATTGATAAAACTATTTTGTTACAAACTTCTCCTTATTCAAAACTTGTTGGTGTACCATCAATTATTGCATTAAAAATGGTAAGCGAGCGCCCCAGTCAAAATGATTTTAAAGGTGGCGGAAACATTCCGGTTGCAGTTTTATTGGAAGGAAAATTCAATTCGGTATTTCAAAACAGAGTTTTACCTTTTAAAGATGCAACATTTGAATCCGAAGGAAAACCAACTAAAATGATTGTCATTTCCGACGGAGATGTAGTTAAAAACCAGTTAGATAAAAACGGTCAACCAATGGAATTGGGATTTGATAAATGGACCAATAAACAGTACGCCAACAAAGAGTTTTTGATGAATTGTGTTAACTACCTTTTAGACGATAATGGCTTAATTAACATAAGAAATAAACAAGTAAGTTTGCCTGTTTTAGACAAAGAAAAAGTATATGCCGATTATAATTATATAGGTGTTTTAACTTTAGGAATTCCATTATTGTTATTGTTTATTTTCGGAATTTTATTTACCTATTTACGAAAAAGAAAATACAGTAAATAATGTTTTAAAAATTAACAACTTTACGATATATTTGTAAAAAATTAAATCTTCTATAAAACCGAAGAAACAATAGAATTAAACCAAAACAAAATGAAATTTATAGTATCAAGTTCGTACTTATTAAAGCAATTGCAAGTACTTGGAAGCGTTATTAACAGCAGTAACACATTGCCAATTTTAGATAATTTTTTGTTTGAACTAAACAAAAAAGAATTAACAGTTTCAGCATCAGATTTGGAAACTACAATGTCGGCAACTTTAGAAATCGAATCGACCGATAAAGGAAGTGTTGCCGTTCCAGCAAAATTGTTATTGGATATTTTAAAAACATTTCCCGAGCAACCTTTAACTTTTACTGTTGAAGAAAACAGTACTATTGAAATTAGTTCAAATTCTGGTAAATACGCTATTGCTTATGCTCCGGGAGACGAGTTTCCAAAATCAGTTTCGTTGGAAGAGCCCTCAACAACACTAGTACCAGCAGAAGTTTTAGCAACTGCAATAAGCAAAACTATTTTTGCAGCAGGAAACGATGATTTGCGACCTGTAATGTCGGGTGTTTTTTTTCAATTTTCACCCGAGGGTTTAATTTTTGTTGCCACAGATGCCCATAAATTAGTAAAATATGCTCGTTCGGATGTGAAAGCTTCGCAAGTTGCCGATTTTATAATGCCAAAAAAACCTTTAACTATTTTAAAAAGTATTTTAGGCGGATCCGATTCGGAAATAAAAATCGACTACAACGATGCCAATGCAACTTTTTCATTTGATAGTTATATTTTAACGTGTCGATTAATTGATGGAAAATATCCAAATTACGAAGCTGTGATTCCAAAAGAAAACCCCAATAAATTATTGATTGATAGAACTCAATTTTTAAGTTCTGTGCGTCGAGTGGCAATTTTTTCAAACAAAACTACGCACCAAATTCGCTTAAAAATTGCTGGTGCCGAATTAAATATTTCTGCTGAAGATATTGATTATTCAAACAAAGCCGAAGAACGTTTAACTTGTGATTATCAAGGCGATGATATGCAAATTGGTTTTAATTCACGTTTTTTATTAGAAATGTTGAACAACCTACAGTCAGATGAAATTCAATTGGAAATGTCATTACCAAACCGCGCCGGAATATTAACTCCCGTTGATGGATTAGATGAAGGAGAAAGCGTTACAATGTTGGTTATGCCAGTTATGATAAACAATTAATTGCAATTTTATAAAAAATTGAAAATCCGTCTTGTTTAATAAAACAAGACGGATTTTTTATATAATTTTTTCTTATTTTTCAAATTGCTTCAAAGTCGAAATAATTATAGAAACACAATCTAAAAGTTGCTCTTCTGTCATTACCAATGGTGGAGCAAAACGAATAATATTTCCGTGTGTTGGTTTTGCAAGTAAACCATTATCACGTAAAGCCAAACAAATGTTCCAAGCTGTGTCGCTTATTTCGGTATCGTTAATTACAATAGCGTTTAGTAAACCTCGTCCACGAACTAAAGTGGCAATAGTGCTAGTTTTTACAAATTCACCAATTTTATTTCTAAATATTTCACCTAATTTACGAGCATTTTGAGCTAAATTTTCATCTGAAACTACTTCTAGTGCTGCAATTGCAACTGCTGCTGCAACTGGGTTTCCACCAAAAGTTGAACCGTGTTGACCGGGTTTAATTACGTTCATAATTTCATTATTTGCTAAAACTGCCGAAACTGGATATGCGCCTCCCGAAAGTGCTTTTCCTAAAATCAGAATATCTGGTGTTGCATAAGTTTTTTGACGCTCGCATGCATTTTCACAAGTACAATTTCCACAAACCGAAAGCAACGAACCCGTTCGTGCAATTCCTGTTTGAATTTCATCGGCAATAAACAATACATTGAACGTATTACACAAGTTTTTTACTCGCATCATATAATCGTTAGCAGGAGTGTAAACGCCCGCTTCTCCTTGAATAGGCTCTACTAAAAAGCCTGCAATATTTTTATTAGTTTTTAATACTGTTTCTAAAGCATCAATATCATCATAAGGAATTTTGATAAAACCAGCAGTATAAGGGCCAAAATTTTTACGAGCATTTTCATCGTTCGAAAATGAAATTATAGTTGTTGTTCGTCCGTGAAAATTATTATCGCAAACTATAATTTGTGCTTCATTTTCGTTTAAACCTTTTTTCTCATACGCCCATTTTCTGCAAATTTTCAAAGCCGTTTCAACAGCTTCAGCGCCAGTATTCATTGGTAAAACTTTATCGAACCCAAAATATTTGGTTACAAATTCTTCATAAACTCCCAATTTATCGTTGTAAAAAGCTCTTGAAGTTAATGTTAACGTTTGTGCTTGATTTACCATTGCGCCCACTATTTTTGGGTGACAATGGCCTTGATTCACTGCAGAATACGCCGACAAAAAGTCGTAATATTTTTTCCCCTCAACATCCCAAACATATACTCCTTCGCCACGACTTAGCACTACAGGTAAAGGATGATAATTGTGAGCACCGTGTTTATCTTCTAATGAAACATAGGTTTCAATACTACTTTTTTCTAATACCGACATTTTAATTTCTTTAATTTCTTTAAAATCAATTCACCATTAAGCGAACAAAATTCCTTCTTTCGGAGAGAAATCATCCGTGTTTTATTGCAAAAATAACAATATAAATCATTTTTTTTATCAATTATGCAATTTAAAATCATTCTATTGATTTTATAGTTTTTTTTTATTTTTAAAGTCGCTCTGTAAATTTAAAATATTTCAAAAGTTGTCATTTTAAATTAGGTAACTAAAACATTTCAAACAAAGTTGAAACCGTATTCCAATTTCGTATAGTTGCAGTTACATTTAGTTTTTTTTCAATATACTTTTGATCCAAACGTGTTTTTCCAGCACCGATGGCGTATTTTATAAAAATTATGTTATTATCAACTATTGCTTCATCTGGTTTAAATTGACTAATTTTTAACTCGTGAATAGCATTTTCATTCAATTCTTTCGAAACAAAAGCAAAATACAATTTTTTTGTATCAATTTCTTTAATTTTTAAATAGGGATTTTTAGTCAAGCAATATTTCAGGTTTTCTTTTGTAATTACAATAGTTGCAACATCAAAACCAAAAGTTTTAAAAATTTCTTGTTTTATTATAAACGCAACTTTACTAGCCGTTTCATCCGATTCTACAAAAACATTACCCGATTGAATGTAGGTTTGAACATTTTTAAAACCAATATTTTCCAAAGCTATTTTTAAAACGTCCATTTTTATCATTTTTGTTCCAGAAACGTTTATTCCTCTAAGAAGTGCGAGATGTTTCATTTTATGAAAATTTTATTTGCTAATTTACCAAATTTTTTAAAAAAAATGTGATTTATTATCTTTTAAAATGGTTTTCTTTAAAATCGATTTACAATTTTTAAAAAAATAAAATTTATATTTTGCAAAAATAAATTATAAAATTTAAGACTAAAATTTAATGCTTGCCAGAAAAAAAATTAAAAAATATATAACTTTTCAAATTTAAATTTAGTAAAAAAAATAAAGATTACGCAAACGTTATAGTTTATTGTATTTTAATAATGCTTAAAATTAAAAAAAATACTATACATCACCACAACACATATTATTGTTTGGTACTTAAATAAACCAAATTTTAACTTATTTATGCACCTAAATAACTAATATTTAAACTATTAAATAAATATTAAAAAGTATAGTTTTTTTAGTAGTGAACATTTATAGATAAGATTGTTTTATTTATAATTTTACTAAACTAAAAATCAACATATTATGAAAAAAATTACACAATTAGCAATTTTAGTGATAACCTCATTAGGGTTTTCTCAAAACGGACCAATAACTTTTGAATCCGGCGGGTTAGGTGCATCTTGGACTTGGAATACATTTGAAAACCCATCAACACCCTGTCCTGCTTTAATTATTGGTGCAAATCCATCCGCAACTGGAGTGAATACCTCTGCTACAGTTGCAAGCTACACTCCTGTAGTTGGCGCTCCTTTTTATGCTGGTACCGAAACGGCTCACGGAATGTTAGGAACTTTTACTTTATCAGCAACCAATTCTACAGTTAAAATTTTGGTTAGAAAACCAGTTATTAGTAATGTAGGAATTAAATTTGCTACTGCAAGCGGAGCTTCAACTGGCGAAATTAACGTACCAAACACTTTAATAAACCAATGGGAAGAATTGACTTTCGATTTTTCAGGTAAAATTGGTGAAGCATCTTCAACTGGAATTGATCAGATTGCTTTATTTTTAGATTCAAATTCGTCTCGAACAACTAATAATACTTGTTACTTTGACAATATTAGATTTTCTGCTCAAATTTCTTCACCTCCAAGTGCACCAACAGTAGCTGCACCAACCCCTACACGACCTGCGGCAAATGTAATATCAATGTTTAGTAATCCATATACTAATGTTGGAGTTGATACTTGGAGAACTTCTTGGTCAAATGCAACATTAACTGATTTACAAATTGTAGGAAACGATACAAAAAAATATTCATCACTAGATTTTGTAGGAATTGAAACAACTGGTGCAAATTTAATTAATGCTACACCAATGAGTTATTTTCACTTTGACGCTTGGACTCCAAACATGACTCAATTAAAAATAAAATTAGTTGATTTTGGAGCAAATGGAATTTATCAAGGAACTCCAAATGACGATAAAGAATTTGAATTAGTTTTTACACCAATATTAAATAGTTGGAATAGTTTTGATATTCCATTATCAGATTTTACTGGTTTAACAACTCGAGGTCATATTGCTCAGTTAATTTTTTCAGGAAGCCCAGCAGCAACAAGTACACTTTTTGTTGATAATGTATATTTTAGTAATATTGCTTTGGCAAATTCAAGTTTTGAAAAAAGCACATTTAAAATGTATCCAAATCCAACTTCAAATACTTTAACGATTGAAAATCAAAATGTAATGGATTCTATAAGTATTTACAATCTTTTAGGTCAAGAAGTTTTTAAAAAATCGGTTAATAATACTGCTGAAACTATAAATGTTTCGTCATTCCAATCGGGTGTTTATATAATAAAAGTGAATATACAAGGTGAGATTTCAACCCAAAGATTCTTAAAAAAATAATAGAAATTTAAATTTTAAAAAAATCACGTTCATTTGGACGTGTTTTTTTTTACATTTAACAAAAAATTTATAATAGTAATAAAAGTGTATAAATATTTCAGTCTATTTCTGTTTTTATCTATTTATTTAGGTTTTTCACAAGAATTGCCTCCAATTGTAAAATATTCGGCATCTACTTACGGTGGAGGAAACCAAAATTGGATGATATCACAAGATAAAAATCATTTTATTTATTTTGCCAATAATGAAGGTTTACTAGAATTTAATGGGTCTAATTTTACTTTATTTGCATCACCAAATGAAACGATTATTCGGTCGGTGAAAGTTATTGATGACAAAATTTATACGGGCTGTTATATGGAATTTGGTTTTTGGAAACGCCAATCGAATGGAAATTTGACTTATTACTCGTTAAGCAAATTAATTAAAAATAAAATTCTAGATGACGAACAATTTTGGAATATTTTTAATTACGATCAATGGGTTGTTTTTCAATCGTTAAGTAGAATCTATATTTTTGATACAAAAACCAAAAGATTTTCTATTATAAGTCCAAAAAGTAATATTAATAAATCATTTTGTACTTCGACTGCTATATATTTTCAAACAATGAATGATGGTTTGTTTGAAATTGAAAATGGTCATAGTAAATTGGTTTCAAACAATCCAATTTTGGTTAATAACAAAATAGTAAACGGTTTTCCTATTGATGATGGTTTGCTAATTCAAACCCAATTCAACGGATTGTATAAATTAATAGGTAATAATTTAACTAAGTTTATTACCGAAGCAGATTCAGAATTAAAAGCTAGCAATATTTACAGTAGCCAAATTTTATCCGACGGTAGTATAGCTTTAGGAACCGTATCTAAAGGTATATTCATTTTGTCAAATAATGGTAAAGTTAAATATCATATTACTCAAAATAAAGGGTTAAGCAACAATACGGCGTTATCATTGTTTGAAGATTTTGATAAAAATTTATGGATAGGTTTGGATAATGGCATCAATTGCATTAATTTACAGTCACCTGTAAAATGTTTTTTTGATGATACTGGGATTTTAGGAACTGTGTATGCTTCTATACTTTTTCAAGGTCGTTTATATGTTGGTACTAATCAAGGTTTGTTTTGTAAAAAATATGAAAGTAACGAAGAATTTAAGTTTATTACGGGTACTAAAGGGCAAGTATGGTCGTTGTTTGAATTTGAAAATACTTTATTTTGCGGTCACGATTCGGGTACTTTTGTAATTGAAAATGAATTTGCAAAAAATATTTTTAATCAATCGGGCACCTGGAAATTTACAATAATTCCGAATCAAAAAAACTATTTGCTTCAAGGAAATTATTTTGGTATTTCGGTATTAGAAAATAAGAACGGGCAATGGATTTTTAGAAATAAAATAAAAGGATTTGATTATTCGTCAAAATATTTTGAAATATCAAATAATTTGGAGGTTTATGTAAGCCACGAATACAAAGGTATTTTTAGTTTTTATTTAAATTCAAATTTATTAGGCACAAATAAAATAATAACTTTTACCTCGCCATTGAAAGGAAAAAATGCTTGTTTAGCAAAATTTAACAATACCATTTATTATGCATATAAAGATGGAATTTTTAAATTGAATTACAAAACAAAAAAATTCGAAAAAGATCTTACTCTAAGCCCAGTTTTTGAAAAAGACGAATATACTTCGGGTAAGTTAATTGTTGATGCATCAAATAAAATATGGCTTTTTTCAAAAAATTATATTTACTATTTTACTTTGAATAAATTAAATTACAAATTAAAACAAAATGCTATTCCAATTCCATCCTCGTTGACCAATTCAATGCTTGGTTATGAAAATATTACACGGTTGACTAATTCAAAGTATTTAATAGGCACAACAGATGGTTATTACACTATTAATATTAACGATTTAAGTTTTAAAAATTATAGTGTTTCAATTTCAAATGTTACTGTAAATAGGTTAAATGAAAAATCAAAAAATTATTCTTTTTTAAGTGATGGTGAATTTGAATACAATGAAAACAATATAATATTTTGCTACACAGTTCCAGAGTTTAATAAATATATTAATGCCGAATATCAATATTCATTGGAGGGTTTTCAAGATGAATGGAGTGAATGGAGTGCAAAATCATCTATTAATTTTAAAAATCTTTTTGCTGGTGATTATATTTTTAAAGTAAGAGCTCGAATTGCAAATTCAACACCCGAAAATA
>JAYUFJ010000462.1:0-3226 GCA_043738775.1 Flavobacterium sp.
ACTGCTTTGTATAACTTTTTAATTTGAGCATCATAAAATGCTTTTGAGTATTCTGGGGTTGCGGTTGTATCTGAAACTTCTGCAATTTGTTTGTGGCAATTCATACAAACATTTAAGGAAGGTATTCCGGCGTGTTTTGAAACTCTTGCCGATGAGTGACAGTATTTGCATTCAATTTTATTACTTCCAGCGTGAATTCTGTGCGAATAATGAATTGGTTGAATTGGAGAATAATCTTGATCAATACCCACTTGCATTAAAAAACCATAAACAAAATAAGCACTTGAAAGTAATAAGAAAATTGCAGTTACTAATAATAAAAATTGATTTTTTACAAATGCACGAGGAATATTTAGGTAATCAATTTTTTTTCGTTCTGCAACATCTAATCCACTTGCTTGAATAACTTTGTTGAGTACTTTATTTACTAAAAACAACATTACCAATAAAATCCCTATTACCAAAACCAACGCACCTAGTACTAGGTTGTTCGTACCTCCGCTCAATCCAGAAGTAACCTCACCTCCAGACAAAGTTTCTTTTCCTCCGCCAGATGGTGGAGCTACATCTACTTTTGGAGTATCCGTGTAGGCTATTATATTATCGATATCACCAGTTGACAACTGAGGGAATGCTGTCATTAAAGTTGGTTTGTTTTCCTCCCAAAGTTTATTAGCATCGGCATCGCCTGATTTTATCAAGGCTTGACTGTTATGAATCCATTTATACAACCACTCTTTGTCGTGTTTTGCGCTTATTCCACGCAACATTGGCCCAGTCATTTTTGCATCTAGCTTGTGGCAAGCTGCGCAATTTGCGTTGAACAACTCTTTTCCTTTTACAGCATCTCCTGCTCCTGTTGCTGATGGCGTAGCTACCGCTGCAGTTGCTGATGGCGCTTTTAAAGCTGGCGGGGCAACTTCGGTTTGAGCGAATGAAATAGTGAATAAAAATAGTATTGCAACAATACTAACTACCGATTTTCTGGAAATTCTATAATGGTTACCCACGTTTTTCATAGTATAATGTAATTATCTTCTACTTTATCAGACTAAAAATTTTCTTATTAAATAGAAATATTTTAAAATCCTCGACAAAAATACAATATAGAAACTATTCTTAAAAACGTATTTAGTGGTTAATTATTAATTTATAGTCATTCTAAATAAAATAATTGAATTATTCTATTTCTGTTTACGCTCTATTATATTATATTTGCATAAAAACCAATTTGTTATGAAAATAAATAATGCTAATTTTTTGTTAAGAGTGTTATTATTACTGGGCTTTGTTTGCTGTTTTAATTTTGTAAGTGCGCAATTAACAGTAGTTAATCAAGATCAAAAATTCGAACAATTGTTAAACGAAAAAAGAAAATATAATTCTGGAATTATTCAAAGTAATACTTATAAAATTCAAATTTTTACTGGTTCAAGTGATGAATCAAAAAACAATTTAATGTCTTTTAAAAAGGAATTTAAAAATTATGATTGCACAATTATATTTAACACTCCAAATTACAAAGTAATCGTAGGAAATTTTAAAACCAGAATTGAATCAGAAAAAAACATAAATTTAATTAGGAAAAAATATCCAAATGCAATTATGATAAAACCCAATAGATAATATTAATTTATCATTGTTGTCCGATAAAAAATATCGAAATGTTATTTTTATTTATAACAACTAACAAAAGATATACTCTCAAAATCCAATAAATCCCTTTTTAATTGGTTCTACTGCCTAGCGGTGTTAAAGAGTCAAGAAAAATGATATTCAAATAACTATCAAAATATTGTAGAGTAAAACATTATTAATTCATAATATATTTGAAAATAGCTTCAGGTTTTATAAATTTAATTTAATAATCGTTGATTTTATATTAATCACAAAAAACAAACTATAATTTAGAACATAAAAATTTACAGTAAATTTATAAATTCAAAACCCCATTTTCGGCGCCAGCAAATTCGTTCCAAATGTAGCTATCAGCTTCAGAATCGTTTACGTAATTCCCGTCAACAACATATTTAAATTCGTACGAAGTATCTTTAGGTAATTCAAACAAACCTTTAAAAGTACCATTTTTTAATTTTGTTAATTCACCTTCTTTTATGTTCCAATTGTTGAAATCACCTACTACAAAAACTTCATTTGCATTTTTAGCTTCCAATGAAAAAGTAACCTTACAAACTGGTTTTGTTTTTATAAATTGTTTTTTAATTGCCATAACTATTTAATATTTAGATTATTGATACAAAGAAAAAGAATATTATTAAGTAATTTTAAAACATGATGATTATTATGAAATTGTTAAAAACAAAGCATAAAAAAGAGTATAATTTATTTTTTGAGTGAAAAAATCAAATTATAAATTTATGAAAACGTTTTCTTAAATTGAAATTTCAAGTTGATTTTTTAAATAAAAATTAAATTTGTACCTTTAAAATCTTAAAAAACGTCTAATAAAACAACATGATAGTTCAAATTGCGGCTGTTGCCGAAAATAATGCATTAGGAAAAGACAATAAATTGGTATGGCACTTGCCCGACGATTTTAAGCGGTTCAAACAAATTACATCGGGACATACCATAATTTTGGGACGAAAAACATTTGAAAGTTTTCCGAAACCATTGCCAAATAGAACACATATTATAGTATCACGCCAACAAAATTATAAAGTTCCAAAGGATTGTTATGTTGTTGACACTATAGAAAAAGCTATAGAAATGTCACCTAAAACCGAAGATGTATTCATTATTGGTGGTGGCGAAATTTATAAACAATCACTTCATTTAACCGATAAAATTGAATTAACTCTTGTACACACCTTGTGCGAGGCCGATACTTTTTATCCGGAAATTAATGAAAACGATTGGAAAATTGAATTTAAAGAATTTCATCCTAAAGATGAAAAACACAATTTTGATTTTACTTTTATAACCTATATTAAACGATAATTTTTTGTACTTTTGCAACTTCAAAATTGCTACAATACAATGTCAAAAACCATTACGCCTTATAAAAATTCTGATTTAGGAAAAAAAGAACAAGTTACCAAGATGTTTGATGCAATTTCGGGCAATTACGACGGTTTAAATCGAGTAATTTCATTTGGAATTGATGTTAAATGGCGTAAAAAAGTATTACGGTTAGTAACCAATAAAAAGCCTAAAATTATACTTGATATTGCAACTGGAACCGGTGATTTGGCAATTTTAATGG
>JAYUFJ010000463.1:0-3208 GCA_043738775.1 Flavobacterium sp.
CCATAAGGAAAGTTAAAGACTAAACTTGCGCCTCCATTTGGGCTTATTGAATTTGTTGCTGATGGATTTGTATTGTTATAATCAGCTTGTGCCCAAACATTGTTACCTCTTGTGATTGTGTATTTAAATAATGAAACATTTCCAGTAATAGTATTTGTATCGTGCCAGCCTTTAGGTGAAGCCAAAGTATTCTCTGGATTTGTTATAGTTTGAAAACTTGTATGGATAGGACTTTCAAAATTAAAAGGTATAACAGTATAAGAACCACCTTGTACTTGGTATAAAAAATTATTTTTTAAAGTAGATTCAAAAAAATTAAATTTATTTTTATTTTCAATGATACTGTTGTTTCCTTTTCTTTTCTCATCAAAAGAACATGAAATGACTCCATCGTGTTTATCCAAAATAGCACCTGTTAAAGCATCAACTCTTACACTCCATAAGTGAGTGTAGTCTTGAGTATAAAAATTGAAATCCCAAGCTAACCTTAAGGTTTTAGATACTGTTTGAAAAACCAATTTGGCCTTAATAGGGTCATTTAATAAATTACCATTTGAAATTTTATACTCTTTTTCAGAAATTGTTTCGTTTATAACATTGTTATTTGAAACTATCCCTAAATTTGTATAAAGTTTATTTAAAGCTCCCAAAACAGTTAAACTTGGATTAACCGAGTTAATTTTTGTATTAATTGAATTTTTAAAACCGTCAACAACATTAATTACTTGATTGTCTTTTACCCAAACATTAGAAACTGCATTAAATATATCAATTCCTAGATAACGTTGCTTGATATAATAATTATCAATTTTCGTCGATTCCGAATTACCAGTACTCTCAATGTACCAGTCTGAAATATCGTTTTGAGACAAATTTAATTTATCCTTATTTTGATTCAAATAGGATTGTATTAGCTCGGTTTTGTTTTGTGAAAAACAATAGCTTACAAGAAGCGTTAATAAAATGGTAATTTTTTTCATAACTAAAATATTAGACAACAAATATATATAAAATAATTAAAAAAAAACCATTTTTTAAACGGTCTTTTTAGTATTAAATTATTATAACCCATTGGGTGTAATTAATTAATTTGAATTTTGATATTATTTATTGGTCTATCAAAGATAAATTTATTGATAACCCGTTGGGTGTAATTATTAAAAGTAAAATAAGTTAAATAAATATTGGTCAAGATACTGAAATTCAGTATCTTGAAGTCGCTAAACAAACCAATATTTATGTCAAATATAGTAAAAAATTATTTAAGAGTTTTAGAAGTTATAAGTTCTTTGAATTGTGAATTGGAATATAAATCAGGAGTTGGGGGGAAAGTAAAAATGTCTGATATTGAAGTTGTTGCATTAAGTTTAACAGCTGAATATATGTCTATTGATAGCGAAAATGACTTATTTAAGCAGTTAGTTAATTCATCGATTCCAAATTTAATTGAACGAAGTCAGTTCAACAAAAGACGTCGAAAATTATTTGAATTTTTAGAAAAAATAAGAACCATTTTAGCTAGTTCTTTTTTAGAGTTTGAAAACTATTTTATTATTGTTAGTATGCCTTTGGAAATTTGTAAAAAAGCACGTGAAAACAGAATTAAAATTTGTAAAAAAGATTTTGAGACTGCTCCTTCGAAAGGGTTTTGTGCTTCGCAAGACACATGGTTCTATGGTTATAAATTACATGGAATTTGTTCAGTTTCTGGAGTATTTCACTCGATTGATATCACTAAAGCAAACGTTCATGACGTTCAAATTTTGAAAGATGTTAAAAATCAACTATCTGATTGCGTGTTGCTTGGCGACAGAGGATATTTATCATCAACACAACAATTATATTTATTTCAAACCGCAAATATACTTTTGGAAACACCGATGAGAATGAATCAAAAAACATATAAAAAGCAACCTTATATTTTTAGAAAATCAAGAAAAAGAATTGAAACTTTATTTTCTCAATTGTGTGATCAATTTAAAATTAGAAATAATTATGCTAAGTCTTTTGACGGTTTTAAAACTAGAATTTTAGCTAAAATAACAGCTCTAACGTTGGTTCAATATATCAATAACCCGTTGGGTGTAATTATTTAAAGTAAAATTTATTGAATAAATATTGGTCAAGATACTGAAATTCAGTATCTTGAAGTGGCTAAACAAACCAATATTTATGTCAAAAATAGTAAAAAAATATTTAAGAGTTTTAGAAGTTATAAGTTCTTTGAGTATTGAGTTTCAATACAAATCAGGTGTAGGTAGAAAAGAAAAAATGTCTGATTTAGAGATAGTTGCATTAAGTTTAACAACGGAATTTATGTCAATTGATAGTGAAAATTCTTTATTTAAAGAGATTAACAATCAACAAATCCCTAATTTAATTGAAAGGAGTCAGTTCAATAAAAGAAGGAGAAAATTATTTTTCTTTTTAGAAGAAATTAGAACAAAAATAGCTTCTCATTTTTTAGCATTTGAAGATTATTTTATTGTTGATAGTATGCCTTTGGAAATATGTAAATTTTCTCGACATAATAGAATCAAAATATGTAAAAAAAATTTTGAAACTGCTCCATCGAAAGGATTCTGTGCATCACAAAACAATTGGTTTTATGGTTACAAATTACATGGAGTTTATTCAATAAATGGTATTTTTCACTCATTAGATATTACAAAGGCGGAAGTTCATGATGTTCAATTTTTAAAAAACATAAAACAACAAATGTCTGATTGTGTGTTGATTGGAGATAGAGGTTATTTGTCAGAACCTATTCAATTGGATTTGTTTCAGACAGTGAACATTAAATTAGACCCGAGCCTGAAAGTCGAACAGGCGAAGAAACACCAAAAAGAGCAAATCAAAAAGATTATAAACCACAACCTTACATATATAAAAAATCAAGGAAAAGGATTGAAACGTTATTTTCACAATTATGTGACCAATTTAAAATTAGAAACAATTATGCTAAAACTTTTGAAGGTTTTAAAACAAGAATTTTAGCAAAAATAACAGCATTAACTTTGGTTCAATATATCAATAAATTTATCTTTGATAGACCAATAAATAATATTAAAAATCAAATAATTTAATTACACCCAACGGGTTAATACAAGTATTATTGGTCTGTCAAAGATAAATTTATTGACATATTGAACCAAAGTTAATGCTGTTATTTTTGCTAATATTCTTGTTTTAAATCCCTAAAAAGTTT
>JAYUFJ010000464.1:0-3202 GCA_043738775.1 Flavobacterium sp.
CAAGTTGAACAATTAAAAAAAGGAATTGACATTTTAATTGCAACTCCAGGTCGATTACTTGACCTTCATAAACAAGGATTTATCAACCTAGATTCGCTGCATTTTTTGGTTTTAGATGAAGCCGATCAAATGCTAGATATGGGTTTTATTAACGACGTAAGAAAAATAGTAAAATTAACTCCAAATAACAGGCAAACACTTTTATTTTCGGCAACAATGCCAATGGCAATTAGAGAATTGGCAGATACTTTTTTAAGCAAACCTAAGTATGTCTCGGTTACACCAGTTTCAAGTACAGCCGAAACAGTAAATCAAAAAGTGTATTTTGTAGGTAAAGAAGATAAAAGAAAATTATTGTATCACATTATAAGAAATGATAAAATAGACAATGTTTTAGTTTTTACGCGAACAAAACACGGAGCAGATAACGTAGTTAAAGCTTTGAAAAAAAATAACGTAACTGCCGAAGCAATTCACGGTGATAAATCGCAAAATGCTCGTCAACGTGTTTTAGAAAGTTTTAAAAACAGAGAAATTTCGGTTTTAGTAGCCACTGATATTGCTGCACGAGGTATTGATATTGAAAGTTTGCCGTATGTAATCAATTTTGATTTACCTAACATCCCAGAATCGTATGTACACCGAATTGGTCGTACTGGTCGGGCTGGAAACAGTGGATTAGCAATTTCTTTTTGTGCAAAAGATGAACTTCCGTATTGGAATGACATTGAAAAACTGATTAAAATTAATGTGAAAGTTGAAAAAGAACATCCCTATCCTTATACAGATGAACCTGAAAATACTGATTCAAAACCGGATTTAAGAAATAAAAATAAAACTATCAACTCCCGTAAATCAGTAGTTTCAAAACAAAACAAAAAACGCTGGTATTAGCCAGCGTTTTTGTTGCTATAAAATTTTAATTTCGAATTAACTTACGGTATTTAATTCGTTTCGGAGTCAAGTCGCCACCTAATCGTTTTCGTTTGTTCTCTTCGTATTCAGAGAAACTTCCTTCGAAGAAATACACTTCTGAATCGCCCTCAAATGCTAAAATATGAGTACAAACTCTATCTAAAAACCAACGGTCGTGGCTAATTACTACTGCGCAACCGGCAAAATTTTCTAAACCTTCTTCTAATGCTCGTAATGTATTGATGTCCAAATCGTTAGTTGGCTCATCTAAAAGTAATACATTACCTTCTTCTTTTAAAGTCATTGCCAAGTGTAAACGGTTTCTTTCTCCTCCAGATAGTGATGCAACTTTCTTGTTTTGTTCGCTTCCTCCAAAGTTAAATCGTGATAAATAGGCACGAGAATTTACTTGTCGCCCGCCCATCATTATTAATTCTTGACCATCACAAAAGTTTTCCCAAATTGATTTATTTGCATCAATATTAGAATGTGATTGATCAACATAAGCAATTTTTACTGTTTCGCCAATATTAAATTCTCCAGAATCGGCTTTTTGCTCGTCCATAATCATTCGGAATATAGTTGATTTTCCTGCTCCATTGGGACCTATAATTCCAACTATTCCTGCTTGCGGTAATGTAAAATTCAAATTATCATACAATAATTTTTCACCAAATGCTTTGGCTACATTTTTTGCTTCAATTACATTTGTTCCCAATCGGGGACCATTTGGTATATAAATTTCTAATTTTTCGTCCAATTCTTTTTGATCTTCGTTTAGTAATTTATCGTAATTCTGTAAACGTGCTTTTTGTTTTGTTTGTCTCCCTTTTGCACCTTGACGAACCCATTCTAGCTCACGTTCAAGTGTTTTTCTATGTTTTGAAGCCGATTTTTCTTCTTGCTCCATTCGTTTTGATTTTTGTTCCAACCACGATGAATAATTACCTTTCCACGGAATTCCTTGTCCACGATCTAATTCTAAAATCCAACCTGCAACGTTATCTAAAAAATACCGATCGTGAGTTACAGCAATTACTGTTCCTGCATATTGTGCCAAATGTTGTTCTAACCAAAGTACACTTTCGGCATCAAGGTGGTTTGTTGGTTCATCCAAAAGTAACACATCGGGTTGTTGCAATAACAATCTACACAATGCAACTCTGCGTTTTTCACCACCCGAAAGTACATTTATTGGCATATCGCCATCTGGAGTTCGCAAAGCATCCATTGCAATTTCTAGCTTTGTGTCTAGTTCCCAAGCGCCCAATGCATCAATTTGATCTTGTAAAACGGCTTGACGTTCCATTAATTTGTCCATTTTATCAGCATCTTCATATACTTCAGGTAAACCAAACATATCGTTTATTTTATTGAATTCGTCTAAAACAGCAACTGTTTCTGCTACGCCTTCACGAACTATTTCAATTACGGTTTTTGATTCGTCCAAAATTGGTTCTTGTTCTAAATAACCAACGGTGTAACCTGGCTGAAAAACAACATCACCTTGATAGTTTTTATCTACGCCTGCTATAATTCGTAATAATGACGATTTACCAGAACCGTTAAGACCTAGAATACCAATTTTTGCTCCATAAAAAAAGCTTAAATAAATATTTTTTAAAACTTGTTTATCACTTCCTTGATAGGATTTACTCAATTTTTGCATTGAGAATATAACTTTTTTATCGTCTGACATTTTATTTTACTATTTTAATTTGTGATTTCTAAATTTTAAATTTACCTACACTATTGAAAATTTAAGATTGTGATTGGTAAATTTTTATTTTGTTTTAAATTTTTTAACTCGAATATAATTAGTAATACCTTACACTCTTCCTTTTAAAGAACTAAATACCCAAGCATTGGCCAAAAAACCTATGCCTACTGTAACAAAACCCCAACCAGCTACTTCATTGTATTTAAATGCTCCCATACCGATAAGTACTAAACCCATAATTATCATTATAAAAGTTGCCCAAGCCAAAACTGTGTTTTTGTTCATCATAATTATTTTTAATGCAAATATCGGTATAATTTTAATTTTTTTTTACTTGTATTGTTTAAAATTTTTAATAAAAAAAACTCTTCAATTCACTAAACCCCAATTTCATTGATAATTCTACAATGCCTACTCAAGGGCAAAGTGCTATTTGGAACTACCGCGCCATGTATTTGTATGGTGATGACAAAGTAGGAAGTTGGATTAGTACAGTTTCTATTACCGTGGCTGGATAATTTTTTTAGTTTATTAGTTAAACGACGAAGCCGTCTCAAATTACATTGA
>JAYUFJ010000465.1:0-3199 GCA_043738775.1 Flavobacterium sp.
TGACTGGTTGGCAGATGGTTTCAAGGCTGAAGAAGGAATCGACTTGAGATTGGATCCAATGTCATTACAAAGAATTAAAGAAGCAGCTGAAAAAGCAAAAATCGAGTTGTCATCTTCTGCTGAAACAGAAATCAACTTGCCTTATGTTACTGCTACGGCTTCTGGACCAAAGCACTTGGTTAAAAAATTATCAAGAGCACAATTCGAAAAATTATCTGATACTTTAGTAAAACGTTCAATGGAACCAGTTGCTAAAGCGTTGAAAGATGCAGGTTTATCAACCTCTGATATTGATGAAGTTATCTTGGTTGGAGGTTCAACACGTATGCCAAGAATTGCTGACGAAGTAGAAAAATTTTTCGGTAAAAAAGCATCTAAAGGAGTTAATCCAGATGAAGTTGTTGCAATTGGGGCAGCTATTCAAGGTGGTGTTTTATCTGGAGATGTAAAAGATGTATTGTTGCTTGACGTTACACCTTTATCTTTAGGTATTGAAACTATGGGTGGAATTATGACTAATTTAATTGAGTCAAACACAACAATTCCAACCAAAAAATCACAAGTTTTTTCAACAGCAGCAGATTCTCAACCAACAGTTGAAATTCACGTTTTGCAAGGAGCTAGAGCAATGGCAGCAGATAACAAAACAATTGGTCGTTTCCATTTAGACGGAATTCCACCAGCACCAAGAGGTGTACCACAAATTGAAGTTACTTTTGACATTGATGCCAATGGTATCATTAAAGTTTCGGCAACTGACAAAGGAACAGGAAAATCACACGATATTCGTATTGAAGCTTCATCTGGATTGACTGCTGAAGAAATCGAAAGAATGAAAAAAGACGCTGAAGCAAACGCTGGAGCAGATAAAATCGCAAAAGATAAAGCAGAAAAATTAAACGAAGCAGATAGTTTGATTTTCCAAACTGAATCTCAATTAAAAGAATTAGGTGATAAAATTACCGATGATAATAAAGTTGCCATCGAGTATGCATTAACCGAATTGAGAATGGCACACCAATCGGGCGATTTGGAAGCTATCCAAAAAGGGTTGGACAACACCAATGCAGCTTGGAAAACGGCTACCGAAGCTATGTACGCTCAAGGTGAGCAAGGTCAAGCGGCCGAACCACAAGCAGAACAATCGGGCGATAATACGCAAGATGTTGAATTTGAAGAGGTTAAATAGTATTAAGATTTTAGTATTAAGAATTAAAACCGAGCAAGAAATTGTTCGGTTTTTTTGTTTATTTGTGTTAGATTTTAAATGTTTTACAATAGTACTATTTTTAAAATAGCAACTATTTTTGATGAAAATTTAATAAAATGAAACTAATTTTTTTTAAACTTAAAATAAATAAGTACATTTAAAAACTTTTAACTAACCATAAAACAAACATGAAAAAAATTATTTTATTGACACTACTTTTTCTAATTTCTAGTAGCTCATTTGCACAAAAAAGGAAAAAAAAGTCAAAAATTAAAAAAGAAATTGCAACTAAAATAGTTTTAGCATCAGCAAATGATTTAGTTTTTGAAATGAATTCTAAAAATGGTCAAAACAAAATGTATCTTTTAGCAGGTAAAACTAAAGATACTATTCAAGTAAAATCGTTTTCAACATTGGATAATTTATTACCAGCAAACGCTAAAGTGAAGCAATTTACTGCAAATGGAACTACCCTGTACAACATTACTTGGATAGAAAATACAACTACTGGCAATGCAAGTTCAAAACTTGAAAACAGTGTTAAAACCAACAATCAAATTTATGATATTACTTCAAAAACAAAATTGTATGAAAACGTGCAATCAATAGTAAACATTACCGAAATTGTATATTTAGACAAATTAAAAAATGCTAGTGAAACCCAAAGAAGAATTCGTAAAGAGGGTTCGGAATTCGTTTTAAATACCGACGGAAGTTTTGATTTAAAAGGAAAAACTATAACGACAATGATTTACAATGTTAAAGATAAAAAGTACTCTTTTAAGAAATAATTTTTTAAAACCAAAAAACCCGAAAATTTTAAAATTATCGGGTTTTACTTTTCATAAATAAATTAAAACTTTAAATTCATACCTACTAAAAAGTGAATTCCTGCTTGCGGATAGTAACCAACTCCTTCAATTGTTTTTACAGTTCCCGGATTTGAATAATCATCATCGTAAGTATAAAAATAACCATTACTTTCGTATTTAACGTGTAATAAATTTGTTACAATTCCGCTAAAAACTATTGCTTTAAAAATATTTTTTGGTTCAATTACATAACTAATGTTTACATCATTTGTAAAATAAGCATTTAATTTTGACGATTCGGAATCAATATTACCCATAAATTGTTCGCCAACATATTTTGATAATAAAGCAATTTGAACCTTATTATTAGGAACAAAAACCAATTGATTTGCTGCAATAAAGTTGGGAGAAAAAGCAATATTGGTATTTCCTAAGTTTTGTAAAACACCATCTCGTTGAAAAATAAAGTTGTTGTTTTTATTTTGACTTAATGTAAAATTAGGTTTAAGATACCATTTATTAGATGCTTTAAAAACGGCATCAACTTCAATTCCCAAACGATAACTTTCACCACTATTTTTTCTAATTGGGCTTCCAACTTCATTTATAGCTCCAGTTAAAACCAATTGATCTTTATAATTCATTAAATATCCGTTAATGTTTAGAGTAGTTTTATCAGATGCAAATCGCCAGCCCAATTCAAAATCGTCAAGTTTTTCGGGACGAGGATTTCCATTAACATAATCATCACGATTGGGTTCACGATTGGCTTTGGCATAAGAAAAGTAAACATTGTTTTTAGAATTTAAAGTGAAATTTAAACCCGCTTTTGGATTTAAAAATCTAAAAGTATCATTGACATAGCCTGTTTCGGAACTGTTAGCATTGTAAACTACATTTCGGTATTGTAAATCACCATAAAAACTAATTTGTTTTGTTATTTGATAATTTACTTTTGTAAAAAAATTACCATCGTTTTTAGTCGCTTTATTGTCATAATACCTGTCACCAAGTTCACTTGTAGAGGCAAATCGTGACCAAATAACCTTGCCATAATGGCTGCCAATATATCTATTTAAACCTCCGCCAAAAATAAAATCTACATTTTTAGATTTATAATTTGTTGAAAATGTAGTTCCAAAAAAATCGTTGTCAAGCCATTTTTGTCGAATTAAAT
>JAYUFJ010000466.1:0-3196 GCA_043738775.1 Flavobacterium sp.
CTTTGCAAAAAATAAATTGAGATGTTAAACATTGGACAACATAACACATTAACAATTTTAAGAGACACGAAAGTAGGACTTTTTTTAGGAAACGGCAATGATGTTGACGATGTTTTGTTACCTAATAAATACGTTCCTAAAGTATTTGAAATTGGCGAAGAAATTACTGTTTTTGTATATTTAGATCACGAAGAGCGACCTGTTGCAACAACTTTAGTACCTTATATTTTTTTAAATGAATTTGCTTTTTTGCGAGTAAATTTCACCAATCAAATTGGAGCTTTTATGGATTGGGGAATGGAAAAAGACATTCTCGTTCCTTTTAAAGAGCAAGCCCGACCTATGGAAAAAGGAAAACGTTATTTGGTTTATTTGTATCTTGACGAAAAAACAAATCGATTAGTTGCTTCAAGTAAAACCAATCAATTCCTTGATAATGATACTATAACAGTCGATAACGGTGAAGAAGTTGATTTAATAATTTCACACATTACAGATATTGGGATAAATGTAATAATTAATCAAAAACACAAAGGATTGGTTTATAATGACGAAGTTTATGATGAAACTATTCGAACCGGAGATAAAAGAATCGGATACATTAAAAACGTTCGTGAAGATGGTAAAATTGATGTATCACTTCAAAAATTAGGCTATCAAAATGTTGAACCAAATGCCGAATTAATTTTAGATGAACTTAGAGCAAGTAAAGGATTTTTAAGATTAAGCGACAATTCATCGCCCGAAGACATTAAAACAATTTTAAAAATAAGTAAAAAAACGTTTAAAAAAGCGATTGGTTTATTGTACAAAGAAAAGTTAATTGAAATTAAAGAAGAAGGAATTTACTTGATTAACTAGTTTGGATGTGGCTAATAAAAAAATAGATTAAATGTATTTTTATTGCCAAATGCAACTCATTATCACTAATGCTAAAATTAAAACTTAAAAAACTTAATCCAAAACAATTTTTTGACTAACCAATTTCCCATCAAATTCTAATACTGCCAAATAAACTCCTGAATTTAAGTTTTTCGTATCAATAGTTTGCAATATATCAGTTCCAGAAATTTCTTTAGTAATCACTTTTTTTCCTAAAATATCTACCAACGAGAAAGATATTTTATTTGCAATTAAATTCCCTAAACTTAAAGTTAAACTATCTTTGGCAGGGTTTGGAAAAAAAGAAATATTGAATTCATTTTCAAAATTTTCATTTTTTAATACCGTAGCGGCTTTTGCAAAATGAAGCGTTGCTCCAATTACAGCCTTTGCAACTTTGAAATTATAAACAGGATCCATATTTACTAAAAAATCATTCGCTGTGTGTTTTACAGTCGTTTCGTTAGTTTCAAATAACCCAGTAATTACATCATTATTACTTTGAAACGACATATAATCCGATGCATAACAGTAGGATAAATAGGTGTTTAAAGGCGAATATAAACCTACACAGGTAATCAATTCGTTTGTAAATGTATTTGAAGCTGCATTATTCGTTGTAGGTGTACTTGTATCACGTTCGCAAGTAATTGTATCATTAGTCAAGCTGGCAACACCTCCAACTTCGTCTAAATTAAAAACCAATCTGATATTCATTTTTGGAGTAGTGGCATTAACAACTGATGAAACAAAATTTTGGCTTCCCTTTAAACCATCTTCTTCACCGCTAAAATTAATAAATTTTATAGAATATTCGGTAGGAATGTTTACTAGTAAACGAGCTGATTCTAGTATACACGCAACACCACTTCCGTTATCATTTGTACCTGTTCCAACTAAAGAATCATAATGTCCGCAAACTATCAAAAAAGTATTTGGATATAAAGTTCCAATTTTGGTAACAACTAAATTTTTGCAAACCGCTGTTGAACCAGAATAGGTATATGAATATTCTTGCAATTGATTCGATGCATAACCAAAACTTGTGTATTTATTTTTTAACCAATCTAAAGTGTTTTGCAATTCGGCAGTTCCTCTTCTCTTAACACCTAAGGCTTCAAATTGAGTTAAATTTGAAGTAATGTTTGTTTGTAGACATTGGTCAACAACAGTTTTATAGTAGGGAACCAATATTTGAGAATTTGACAATCCAAAACATAAAAGTAACAACAAAACATTTTTTTTGAATGAGAATTTCATAATAATAGTTAAAAATTAATAATACAAATATAATTAAACTAAACAATAAATTAAGTTTTATAACAAAATTAACTAATTATCCAAAACTTTGGCACGTAAATTGAAATATAATATTAGATCAAAGTTATTAGGAAAAAGACAAAATTGAAAAAATAAGTAAAATAAATTTAATTACATTTTTAATGAAACGGATTTCATTTTAAGTAGCCACAATTTTATTAGCAATAAGTTTTGCAAAAGCAACATCAGTGATTTACAAAACTGAGTTCTCTAAAAATACAATCATAATTTAAATGATCCATTGAAATATCGAGTAAAAATAATTGTTTTGATAGCATTTGTATAATAAGTAACACATTCATATTCTATTATTTTAAAGTAAAAAAGGTTACAAAGAATTAAATAGAAAAAGTTTAAAAAGAAGATAATTTAAAAATTTGGTTTGGTTAATTTGTTTGAAAATCTCGTTAGCAGCGATGCAAAACGAGATTTTTTAAATTAATTTAAAATCAAGTTGATATGTGATAGTTAGCCAAAAAATCACAGAAAAAGAATAATATTAATGGAATTGAATATGAAAAACATTTTATCTCAAACAATTGCATTTATCTTAGTGTTGATAAATGGTATTATTGGTCATTTTTTTCCACATAATGGTATTGATTTTACTATAATATTAATCCCAATAATTACAGTAATTATTTGTTTTGTTTCAGAAAATCTGAACTCATTAATTAAAAGTTTATCTATATCTTTTTTAGTAATCACAAATGACATTTTAATAAAGCTATATTCGGGTGGAACACACGATTTGGAGAGATTGGAATGGATTCACTTTTTTATGTATAGTGGAATATTAATCGGTCTAATAATATTGGCGATAAACGTTATGAAAAATAAAAAAGAAAATCTCAAAATAAAAATTTTATCGATAATTTCATTTCCCTCTATAATTTATATTTACTTACAATTTTTCTATCAATTAGGATTAGGAAGAAAGTATCCTATTTAAGCTTAAAATTATCATGTTAATATTATAAAAGAGAAAAACTAT
>JAYUFJ010000467.1:0-3193 GCA_043738775.1 Flavobacterium sp.
AGTTCAAATTTACAATCTTTTTTAATAAATAATTAAAATTTTTAAATAAAATATGCCAAGCCAATACCTAAAACAATCATTGAAATTTTGGCAATAT
Source organism: Flavobacterium sp. (assembly GCA_043738775.1). GTDB lineage: Bacteria > Bacteroidota > Bacteroidia > Flavobacteriales > Flavobacteriaceae > Flavobacterium. Next base: position 98 of record JAYUFJ010000467.1, read on the forward strand.
TAAACTTATGACCTTCGCTGCTTTCAAAAATTATTGTTGTTGAAATGTGAAATAAAATGCCAATTACAATTGCAGTGATTTCGGTATAATATTGATTTAAAAAAATAATTCTATCAGAAACTAATGTTCCTAAAGGAGTCATTATTGCAAAGCTTATCATAAATAGATATAATGCAAATTTATTTAATTGAGCATTTATAAAAAAAGTAGTCAAAATAATGGCAATTGGAAAATGATGAATCGAAATTCCGATAGCCAATTCGTGGTGTTTACTTACTGGAAAACCTTCTAAAAAAGCGTGTAAACAAAGGCTGAAAAATAAAAGCCAAGGCATTTGTATTAATTTATCGTGTCCGTGAACGTGTCCGTGCTCTGCTCCTTTCGAAAAAAATTCTAAAATAATTTGAAATAAAATTCCAATCATTATATACAAACCTAATTTAGGGTTTAGTGTTTGATATACTTCTGGCAATAAATGCATTACGGTCAATGAAAGTAAAAAAGAACCACTAAATGCCAAAAGTAGTTTTAAATTGGTTTTAGCCTTTGGATTAAACACTAATGTCAATCCAAAACCCAACAAAACAGAAAGAAAAGGTAAAATATAATTCATTTTTTAAATTTAAACTAAAACTACCAAAAAAATTATTTAAATATCATAATCAAGCGTTCACTATCTTTTTTATGAAATTTTTTCAATTTATAATCACCAAAAGTATCCAACAAAAAGATACCAGCTTTTTCCATCATTATTTGAAAATCTTCTAAAGTAAATGCCTTTACTTTTTCGGTAAAGTGATACTTTTCTCCATTGTCTTCAAACGAAATTTCCTTAATAATAAAATTATCTTGCGAGATAAAACGTTTAATTTTAAACTCAATATTTTCAACAATTTTAACCTCATCTGCAATTAAATTTTCAATTACATGATTTACATTCATAAAATCAATTACAGCGAAACCATATTCCGAAAGACTTTCTTTAATAGAAATTAAAGTTTTTTGATTATCTAATTCGTTTTCAAAGTAGCCAAAACTGGTAAACAAATTAAAAATGGCATCATATTTATTAGTAAAAGGTTCCCGCATATCGTGGACCTTAAAATGCAAAGTTTCGTTTGTGTTTTTTTGAGCCTCGTTAATACTATTTTCGGATAAATCGACCCCTAAAACATCAAATCCAAGTTGATTTAAGTAAATGGAATGACGGCCTTTTCCACAAGCCAAATCCAATACTTTTGCCTTTTCAGGTAGATTTAAATATTGTGTCAAATTATCCATAAAAACTTGCGCTTCACGAAAATTTCTTTCTTTATAGAGTATATGATAATAAGCAGTATCAAACCAAGATGCGAACCAATTTTTTGATTTTTGGTTTAAATTTTGATTTTTGTGAATTTGAGAATCTGACATTTAATGGTATCAATCAATTTAATCCTGCAAATTTAGTGTATTTTTGCAAAAAAATAATAACGAATACCAATTGTTATTATCAATAGAATTGATTTATTGAAATTGTATATGGAAAATTTTAAAATGGTGGCCAAAACATTTTTTGGTTTTGAAGAAATATTAGCCAAAGAGTTGAAAACTTTAGGAGCTCAAGACATAGAGTTGGGAACCCGAATGGTAAGTTTTAAAGGTGATAAAGGATTTATGTATAAAGCCAATTTGGCCTGTAGAACTGCTTTAAAAATTTTAAAGCCTATTTATTATTTTCGAGCTAAAGATGAGCAAAGTTTATACAAGGGTATTCAAGGAATCGATTGGATGAAATACTTTAACTCTAATCAAACATTTGTTATTGACACAACAATTCACTCCGAAAATTTCAAACATTCGCAATTTGTTTCGCAAAAAAGTAAAGACGCAATTGTAGATCAGTTTCGAAATAAAACTGGTCAACGGCCAAGTGTTGATAAAGATTTTCCAGATTTAAAAATCAATATTCACATTGACAAGGATCAAGTTTCGGTTGCATTGGATACCTCGGGGAATTCATTGCACCAAAGAGGTTACAAAACTGCGGTCAATATAGCTCCAATTAATGAAGTTTTGGCGGCTGGAATGTTATTGTTATCTGATTGGGATGGAAATTCAAATTTCTTGGATCCGATGTGTGGCTCGGGAACTATTTTGGCAGAAGCGGCAATGATTGCTTGTAATATTCCTGCAAATATTAATCGAAAAGAGTTTGCTTTTGAAAAATGGAACGATTGGGACAATGAATTATTTGATAATATTGTAGAAAGTTTATTAAAAAAAACACGTGAATTTCATTATAAAATTATAGGTTTTGATAAAGCGCCAAGTGCGGTTGAAAAAGCCAAAGTCAATATTAAAAATGCGAATTTAGAAGATTATATATCAATAAGTCAAGCCAACTTTTTTGATTCTAAAAAAGAAACCGAAGGTCCTTTACAAATGGTTTTTAATCCGCCGTACGGTGAACGACTTGACATTGAAATGGAGCGTTTTTATAGAGAAATGGGCGACACTTTAAAATTAAATTATCCTAATACAAATTCTTGGTTCATTACTTCAAACCTTGAAGCCTTGAAATTTGTAGGATTAAAACCTTCACGAAAAATTAAATTATTCAACGCTAGTTTAGAAGCTCGTTTTGTTAAATATGAAATGTACTCGGGCAGCAAACGAACTAAATTTAATTCTGAATTTCAAAATAAAAATACCATTTAATAAACCGTAAATTACAAATCTTAAATGTCAAAAAAAACAAAAGCTTTCGTTTTTCAATTACTTTCTTTTTTAATCTTCTTTGTAGGATTTATTTTCCTTTTTAAACATTTTTTAAACTACAATGATTTTATTATAAAATTAATTGCATTTGTATTTGGAACACTTTTGGCTCCTAAATTTCAAGTAGTTAACACCAAAGATGGAGAAAAGTTGTTTATGAAATGGCTTTTTGTAAAAGGAGTTAAAGAAATTAAGTAATTACTTTTTGGGTTTTTCAACAATTTTTGGCTTTGATATCGTTTTATACAAAGGGATAAAGTAAGAAATGGTATAGTTAAAACCCGCACCAAAATTACCATTATAGGTACGATTGAAACCCGGAATAAATAAATTATC
>JAYUFJ010000468.1:0-8831 GCA_043738775.1 Flavobacterium sp.
AGTCAATAAAATTTTCGAATAACAAATCTTATCTATAAAACCATAACAAATCTTTATCCAATTAGTAAATTGAAATTTAAAAATCGTTGTATCTTTGCATATCAAATTTTAAGTACAATATTGTAAATAAAAAATTCTAAATAAAAAAAATTATGTATCCAGAAGAAATGGTAAAACCTATGCGAGCAGAATTATCTATTGCAGGTTTTCAAGATTTATATAGCGCAGACCAAGTGAACAATGCTATAAAGGCAGAAGGAACAACACTTGTAGTTGTAAATTCAGTTTGTGGTTGTGCCGCTAGAAACGCTCGCCCGGGAGCAAAAATGAGTTTGGACGGAGCAAAAAAACCAGATCATTTAGTAACTGTTTTTGCTGGTGTTGATAAAGAAGCGGTTGATGCTGCTCGTGAAAATATGTTTCCTTTTCCTCCATCGTCGCCAAGTATGGCTTTGTTCAAAAATGGCGAATTGGTTCATATGCTAGAGCGTCATCACATTGAAGGTCGACCTGCCGAAATGATTGCAGATAACTTAAAAGACGCTTACGCTGAGTTTTGTTAAATTAAATAAATGCAACTTTACAATACTTTAAGCGCTTTCGAAAGGGCAGAATTGATTGATCAAGATGGCAAACAACGTCTTACCTTGTCTTTTTATGCGTATGCTAAAATTGAAAATCCAAAACAATTTCGCGACGAATTATTTTTGACTTGGAATTCGCTTATGGTTTTGGGTCGAATTTACGTTGCAAATGAAGGAATTAATGCTCAATTATCGTTACCCTCAGAAAATTTAGACGCTTTTCGTAATACTTTAGAAAAGTATAATTTTTTGCAAAACATTCGATTGAATATTGCTATTGAGAACGATAACCATTCGTTTTTAAAGTTAACAATTAAAGTTAGAGATAAAATTGTAGCCGACGGTTTAAATGACGAAACATTTGATGTAACCAATAAAGGTATTCACTTAAACGCAGCAGCTTTTAATGAAATTTTAAACAATCCAAATACTATCGTTGTCGATTTTAGAAACCACTATGAAAGTGAAATTGGACATTTTAAAAATGCAATAACGCCCGATGTTGAAACTTTTCGCGAGAGTTTGCCTATTATAACCGAGCAATTACAAAATCATAAAGAAGATAAAAATTTAGTAATGTATTGTACAGGCGGTATTCGTTGTGAAAAAGCCAGTGCTTATTTTAAACATCAAGGTTTTAAGAATGTTTATCAGCTCGAAGGAGGAATAATCCAATATGCCAAACAAATAAAAGAGGAGGGTTTAGAAAGTAAATTTATTGGTAAAAATTTTGTTTTCGATCATCGATTGGGAGAACGAATTACCAATGATATTATATCGAAATGTCATCAATGCGGAAATGCTTGTGACAATCATACCAATTGTGAAAACGAAGGCTGTCATTTACTTTTTATTCAATGCGATTCGTGCAAAGAAGTAATGCAAAATTGCTGTTCACAAGACTGTAAAGAGGTTATAAATATGTCATTAGTTGAACAAATAAATCTTCGAAAAGGCATCAAAAATGGCAATATGATTTTTCGAAAAGGAAAATCAGAAAAATTACTTTTTAAAGGAGAAACTAAAAGTTTGATTTTGAAATCTGTTAAAAATATTGAAAACCCTTCTATCAGAAAAAAACTTGTAGTAAAAAAAATACTTGTAGGAAAAGCAAATCATTATTTTGTAAAAGCACAAGTGGGCTTGTTTATTATTGAAAATCAAGAGCTTAAAATTGGTGATAAAATTTTAATTTCAGGACCAACAACAGGCAATCAAGAATTAGTTTTAGCTAAAATTAATGTTAACGGAATTCCCTCAAATGTAGCAAAAATTAACGATAAAATGAGTCTTGAATTGCCCTTTCGAATTCGATTATCGGATAAATTGTATAAAATTTTATAAAAACTTAATTTTTTAAACAAAACCCATTTCAATCGAAGTGGGTTTTTCAATTTAATTAAAAATGATAAAAATCAAAAACATAAAATCGAAAAAAATACTATCTTTACAAATTAATCGTTTAAAAGAAACGTCGTCTCGTTATTAAAAAAGAGACGCTCACTATATATTTTAAAATTATGTCTTGTCAAAGTTGTTCAACGTCGAGTGGTGATGCACCAAAAGGCTGTAAAAATAATGGGACTTGCGGCACCGATAGCTGCAATAAATTAACTGTTTTTGATTGGTTGGCAAATATGAATTTACCTTCAGGTCAAGAACCGTTTGATTGTGTTGAAATTCGTTTTAAAAACGGAAGAAAAGAATTTTATCGAAATACCGAAAAACTAACTTTAAACATTGGCGATGTAGTTGCAACCGAAGCATCACCTGGTCACGATGTAGGAATTGTAACCCTTACTGGAGAACTAGTAAAGGTACAAATGAAGAAAAAAGGAATTGCGTTAACCAGCCCAGAAATTCATAAAATATACCGAAAAGCCTCACAACGTGACATAGATATTTGGAGTGACGCTAGAGATAAAGAAGAACCTATGAAAGTAAAAGCCCGAAGTATGGCTATTGCTTTAAAGCTAGAAATGAAAATTTCGGATATTGAATTTCAAGGCGATGGTTCAAAAGTTACATTTTATTACACCGCAAATGATAGAGTAGATTTTCGTCAATTAATTAAAGAATTTGCTGGCGAATTTAAAACCCGAATTGAAATGAAACAAGTAGGTTTTCGTCAAGAAGCCTCGCGATTGGGTGGCATAGGTTCGTGCGGACGTGAATTGTGTTGTTCCACTTGGTTAACCGATTTTAGAAGCGTAAACACCTCAGCAGCTCGATATCAACAATTATCATTGAACCCACAAAAATTGGCTGGACAATGTGGTAAATTAAAATGCTGTTTAAACTATGAATTAGACACTTATTTAGATGCACTAAAGGATTTTCCAGATTTTGAAACCAAATTACAAACCGAAAAAGGAGAAGCTATTTGTCAAAAACAAGACATTTTTAAAGGTTTAATGTGGTTTGCATATACTAATAACTTCTCGGAATGGCACGTTTTAAAAATTGAACAAGTACGAGAAATTGTAGTTCAAAATAAACAAAAAATTAAAATTTCATCTTTAGAAGATTTTGCAATTGAAATAGTAGTTGAAGTAGAAAAAAACTTTAATAATGCAATGGGGCAAGAAAGTTTAACACGATTCGATCAACCTAAAAGAAAGAAAAGTAACTCTAAAAATCGTAATAAAATTGTTTCTAAAGTTGAAGATGTTGTAAATTCTAATCAAACATTAGCAAAATCCAATCCAACTCAAAACAAGATCAATTCAACCCAAATCAAAGACAATTTAAACCAAAACAAACCCAACCCAAATCAAAATAATCCAAATTCGAACCAACAGAATTCAAAAAAAATAAATCCGAATCAACAAAATCAACAAACTGTTGAAAAAAAGAAACCCATAATTATTATTAAAAAAAATGAAAATCCAAGTTAATTTTTTTTATTTATTTGTCTTGATTTCGTTGCTATCTTGTGATAAAAAAAGAGTTTTTGACCAGTATAAATCAGTGGGAAATTCATGGCACAAAGACAGTATAATCAACTTTAAGTTGCCAAAATTAGAAAAAAAACAACATTATAACTTGTTTGTTAATATTCGAGACAATACTGATTATCAATACGATAATATTTTTTTAATTGTTTCGTTGGAACAGCCTAATAAACAAGTAAAAGTTGATACCCTAGAATATAAAATGGCAAATCCAGACGGAACATTGTTGGGCGATGGTTTTTCTGACATCAAGGAAAGTAAACTAGTATATAAAACCAACGAAAGTTTTAAATTAAAAGGTGACTACAAAATAAAAATTCAACAAGCTGTTCGTGAAACTGGCAAAATTGAAGGCGACAAAAAACTAAAAGGAATAACAGAGGTAGGTTTTAGAATCGAATCATTAGACTAAAAAAATGGTAATAAAAAACAGTAAAACTCCAGTTAAAGACATTAAATATTACTCTAGAAAATTTTGGAGAATCTTTTTTTACACGCTTGGTGGCGTATTTTTATTTTTCCTTTTTGCCTCGTGGGGGCTTTTCGGAAAAATGCCTTCATTCGACGATTTAGAAAATCCAAACTCTAACTTGGCTACCGAAATTATTTCTTCCGATGGAGTCGTTTTAGGCAAATTTTACAATGAAAATCGTACAGCAATTAAATATAAAGATTTACCAAAATCACTTGTTGACGCTTTGGTTTCAACAGAAGACGAACGTTTTTACGAACATTCGGGTATCGATGCACGCCGCACTTTTGGAGCCGCATTACAATTGGGTCGTAATGGAGGTGCAAGTACCTTAACACAACAATTAGCTAAATTATTATTTCACGGTGAAGGCTCGAAATTTTTACCATTTCGGATAATTCAAAAAGCAAAAGAATGGATAATAGCAATACGTTTGGAACGACAATATACAAAAAATGAAATCATTGCAATGTATTTCAATCAAGTTGATTTTGTAAACGGCGCAGTCGGAATTCGCTCGGCAGCAAAAGTATATTTCAATAAGGAACCTCGTGATTTGAATATTGAAGAAAGTGCCATGTTTGTTGGAATGCTTAAAAATCCAGCACTATACAATCCCCATAAAGAAAAGCGTCAAAAATTAGTTTTTGACCGACGAAATACCGTTTTAGGACAATTAGTGCGAAACAATCATTTAGAAGAATCTGCAAAAGCAATTTTAGAAAAAAAACCAATCATTTTAAATTTTCATCCAGAAAGTCATCAAGAAGGTACAGCAACTTATTTCCGTGAATTTCTACGCGATTATATGAAAAATTGGTGTAAAGACCATAAAAAAGCCGACGGTGAAGAGTACGATATATACAGCGATGGACTAAAAATTTATACAACTATAGATTCTAAAATTCAAGAACACGCCGAAGAAGCAGTTCAAGCTCACTTAAAAAACTTACAACAAGAATTTTTTGCCCAGCAAAAACAAAACAAAAATGCTCCTTTTGTCAATATTTCAACTATTGAAACTGACAAAATTTTGAATCAAGCAATGAAAAATTCAGAAAGATGGCGTATTTTAAAAGAACAAGACATGAGCGATGAAGACATTATAAAAACCTTTAACGTAAAAACCAAAATGACAGTTTTTAGTTGGGATGGCGACAAAGATATGGAAATGACTCCGCTAGATTCTATTAAATATTATAAGCATTTTTTACAAACAGGATTAATGTCAATGGAACCTCAAACAGGACAAATTAAGGCTTGGGTTGGCGGAATTAATTACAAATATTTTCAGTACGATCACGTAGGTCAAGGTGCACGACAAGTAGGCTCAACTTTTAAACCCTTCGTTTACGCAACTGCAATTGAACAACTTGGCATGTCACCGTGTGATACTATGGTCGACGAACCTTTTATAATTCATAAAGGACGCCACAACGTAACAGCCGATTGGGAACCACGAAATTCAGATAATCGCTATAGAGGCGTAATGACTTTGAAACGAGCATTAGCCAATTCGGTAAACATTATTTCGGCTAAATTAATTGATAAAACTGGCCCAGAATCGGTTGTTGAATTAACCCATAAATTGGGCGTAACTTCCGAAATTCCGCCACAACCTTCAATTGCTTTAGGAGCAGTTGATATTACAGTACACGATATGGTAGCTGCATACAGTACATTCGCCAATCAAGGAGTTTACATCAAACCACAATTTATTTCTAGAATCGAAGATAAAAATGGAGCCGTAATATATGAACCAATACCCGAAACCCATGATGTACTCAATAAAGACATCGCTTTTGCAGTAATCAAGCTACTTGAAGGCGTTACCGAAGAAGGCTCGGGTTCCCGACTTCGAACTCAAGGAGGTGGCAACGGTTACAATCGTGTTACTGGTTATCCGTACATGTTCACCAATCCAATTGCAGGTAAAACTGGTACAACTCAAAATCAATCCGATGGTTGGTTTATTGGAATGGTTCCAAATTTAGTAACAGGTGTTTGGGTAGGTTGCGAAGATCGATCGGCACGGTTTAAAGGAATTACTTATGGTCAAGGAGCCGTTGCCGCATTGCCAATTTGGGGAATGTTCATGAAAAAATGTTATGCAGACAAAGATCTACAAATATCAAAAGAACAATTTGAAAAACCCGACAACATGACAATAAAAGTCGATTGTTACACTGCTCCACGACAGCAAACCGTAAAAGATTCGACCGCTGTTGAAGAAGAACAAAATACAGATGAATTCGGATTGTAGATTGCCATTTCAATACATTGTAAATTAATTTCAGGAGCCAATCCCGCTATCCGTTACAATCTTTTATTGCTCCATACCTCTGCAATAAAAGGATTTTCACTACTATCGGGGCTATAAACTAATAATAAATAATTATACTTTAGGTATCGATTTTTACAAACTAAAAAAATGATTAACAAAAAAGTAAACAACGTTCAAGAAGCCCTAACTGGAATCGAAAACAATATGACCATAATGCTAGGCGGTTTTGGGTTATGCGGTATTCCCGAAAACTCAATTGCCGAATTAGTAAAAAAACAAACTAACAATTTAACTTGCATTTCAAACAATGCAGGTGTTGACAATTTTGGGTTGGGACTTTTGCTACAAAAAAAGCAAATCAAAAAAATGATCTCTTCGTACGTAGGCGAAAATGCCGAATTTGAACGTCAAATGCTTTCGGGTGAATTAGATGTAGAATTAATTCCGCAAGGAACATTAGCCGAAAAATGCCGAGCTGCACAAACTGGAATTCCAGCCTTTTATACACCAGCAGGTTTTGGTACCGAAGTTGCATTAGGAAAAGAAACTCGAGAATTTAATGGAAAAATGCACGTTATGGAACACGCATTTAAAGCCGATTTCGCCATTGTAAAAGCTTGGAAAGGCGACACCGCTGGAAACCTTATTTTTAAAGGAACTGCTCGAAACTTTAATCCTTGTATGTGTGGTGCAGCAAAAATTACGATTGCCGAGGTAGAAGAATTAGTTGAAATAGGAACATTGGATCCAAATCAAATTCACATACCTGGAATTTTAATAAATCGTATTTTTCAAGGAGAAAAATATGAAAAAAGAATTGAACAACGTACAGTTAGAATTAAATAACCTAGAATTTTTTGTCATTTAATCCAAAAAAATCAATTTTCCAAATTTTCCAAAACATGTTGACAAAAGAACAAATAGCCCAAAGAATAGCGCAAGAATTAAAACACAACTATTTCGTAAATCTCGGAATCGGTATTCCTACTTTGGTTGCCAATTATATCCCAAACGGAATTGATGTCGATTTTCAAAGTGAAAACGGAGTGTTAGGAATGGGTCCTTTTCCGTTCGAAGGACAAGAAGACGCCGATTTAATTAATGCAGGAAAACAAACCATAACCACTTTACCTGGTGCAAGTTTTTTTGATTCGGCTTTAAGTTTTGGAATGATTCGTGGGCAACACGTTGATTTAACTATACTTGGCGCAATGGAAGTTTCTGAAAATGGAGATATTGCCAACTGGAAAATTCCAGGTAAAATGGTAAAAGGAATGGGTGGAGCTATGGATTTGGTAGCATCTGCCGAAAATATAATCGTAGCAATGATGCACGTGAACAAAGCGGGCGAAAGTAAAATTTTAAAAAAATGCTCGCTACCTTTAACAGGTGTTGGTTGTGTTAAAAAAGTAGTAACCGAATTGGCAGTTTTAGAAATCACAAGTAATGGTTTTAAACTTTTAGAACGCGCCCCAGGAGTTTCAGTCGAACACATTATTGAATCAACCGAAGCCGAATTGATAATTGAGGGCGCTATTCCTGAAATGAAAATTTAACCGAAAAGTATTTTTAAGTATAACAAAAAATTTTAACGTTTTTTTTTAGTAACCAGTAATTAAGGGATATTACTGGTTTTTACTTTAATGTAATAAAATGATTATAAAAAACAAAAATTATTGCATATAATGCAATTTATCTCAAAAATATTTGTTATTATTGCTATATAAATACATTAACCAACCAAAAAACCAACCAAAATGAAGAAAAAAAACTTAACAAAAGTAGCTCTATTTTCGGCTGCTTCCTTGTTTACACTAACATCTTACTCGCAAGAGGGCGACAAAAATGTTAAACAAAAAATTACAGATGAAAAGGGAAACATCTCAATGATTCAATTTTCAGAAAAATCAACTTACAAAATTTCGGATTCGAAAGAAATTTTTAAAAATCAATTCAATTTAAAAGAAGGTTCTGATTTTCAAAAAATAAAATCAGAAACTGATGATTTAGGTTTTACTAATGAAAAATTTCAATTGTTTCATCAAGGAATTAAAGTTGAATTCGCAACTTACTCTTTACACTCAAAATCGGGAGTTTTAAAGTCTATGAACGGCGAAATGTATTCATTAGAAAACATAAATACAACTCCAACTTTATCAAAAGAACAAGCTTTTCAAAATGCTTTGCGTTACACTGGAGCAACATCTTATTTATGGCAAAATGAAACAGAAGCCAAAGCAATAAACTACGAAAAACCAACTGGTGAACTAGTTTTATTCCCTTTAATGAATGTAGAGGTTCAAAAAGGACAAAGTAATCTTCGATTGGCATATAAATTTGATATTTATGCAACCGCTCCAGCCAGTCGAGGTGACTTGTATATCGACGCAATTTCGGGAGATGTTCTGTTTTACAATGCAACTATTAAACATTTAGGTGACTACAGTAATGGTGGAAAATCGGATAAAGCAAAAAATCAAATTTTTAAAGCAGAAGCAATTGTTACAGCTGGAAATGCAGCTACACGTTACAGTGGC
>JAYUFJ010000469.1:0-3190 GCA_043738775.1 Flavobacterium sp.
AAAATTTTTAAAATCTTCGTTAAGTCGTTTAAAATCAAGCCTTCCATTATAACGTTTTAAATGTTCTAAAATAACAAAACATTTTTCAATTCGAGATTGTGAATTTTTAACTTTTGATATTAAAAAAATCAAGCTTCTTTTTTTGCCATTAGTTAGTTTCTCGAACGTTATATTACCATCTGGATCACTAAATAGAACTTCTTCAAACTCTTCCGAGATTTCCATTCCGTATTTTGATTTATCAGGTACAATTTCCAGTTCAACAAAATCGTTTTCTTGATAATTGTTTTTTTTACAAACCTCTTGGCTTAACATTATAAAATAAAAAGTCTTTTTGGATAAAAGAGCACAATGAAATTTATAGTCGGAGTTTATGGTACAAATAATTCGTTTGTCTTTGGTTTTCAAAATTATTTCGTTATAAATTTTATTTGAAATTGGAATATGAAACGTAGGGTAAATTTCATCAAAACGTTTTATTTGAGCAGTAAATTTCATTTTAAAATGATTAATTTTGTAAAGATATAAAATTTAGTAGAAATGAAAATCTCAATAGGAAATGACCATGCTGGTCCCGAATACAAGAAAGCTATTCTTGAATTTTTAAAATCAAAGGGACACGAAATTATAAATTACGGAACAGATACTAATGAAAGTGTCGATTATCCTGATTATGGGCATAAAGTTGCTTCGGATATTGAAAATGGAATATCAAAAATTGGAATTGTCATCTGCGGAAGCGGAAATGGAATTGCCATGACTGTAAACAAACACCAAAATGTACGTTGTGCTTTATGCTGGACCAAAGAAATTGCTACCTTAGCTCGTCAACATAATGATGCTAATGTGATAAGTATACCAGCACGATACACCTCAATTCAACAAGCAATAGATATGGTCGAAACTTTTTTAAATACCGACTTTGATGGTGGCAGACACGCATTGAGAGTTAACAAAATTTCTTGTTAAATGTCACACAATCACAATCACTCTCATGAAAAACAGGGTAAAAATTTAGTAATTTCTATTTTTTTAAATTTATTAATTACTGTTGCTCAAGTAATTGGCGGAATTATGTCGGGAAGTTTAGCATTATTATCAGATGCTTTGCACAATGCTTCGGATGTTTTATCACTTTTATTTAGTTGGTTTGCCATTAAATTATCTAAAAAAGAAGCCTCGGAAGATCAAACTTTTGGATATAAACGCGCCGAATTAATAGCTGCATTTATTAATTCAATAATTTTAATAGTGGTTGCATGCTTTTTAATTTATGGAGCAATTATTAGATTTTATTCCGAAAAGATAGAGTTTAACTTAGTAATTTGGATTGCACTTTTAAGTATAATTTTAAATGGAAGTTCGGTGCTATTGTTAAAAAAAGAAGCCGATCATAATTTGAATATGAAATCGGCTTACTTACATTTACTTTCGGATATGATGGCATCTATAGCTGTGTTAATTGGTGGTATTTTAATGAAATATTTTGGTTGGTTTTGGGTCGACAGTCTACTTACACTTTTTATAGGAATTTACCTAATTTATGTTAGTTACGATTTAATTAAAGACGCTACAAAAATGTTAATGCTTTTTACTCCAAACCATATTGATGTTCAAAAAATTGTAGCTGAAGTGCATAAAATTAACGGAGTTGGAAAGTTGCATCACATACACGTTTGGAATTTAAATGATCACGAGCTACATCTTGAAGCTCATTTAGATTGTTCGAATGATATAAAAATGAGCGATTTTAATATTTTACTTCACGAAATAGAAACTGTTTTACTAGAAAAATTTGCAATAAATCACGTCAACATTCAGCCCGAGTTTAAAAAAGACGATGTTAAAGATTTTATTGTACAAGATTAAAAAAAGCAAAAATTAATGACCAACATAAATTTTATAAAAAACCAAGTTTCAGCTTCCGAAAAAAGCATCGAAGCTACTTTAAAATTACTTTCAGAAGATTGTACCATTCCGTTTATTTCACGTTATCGAAAAGACCAAACCGGAAACCTTGATGAGGTTTTTATCGAAAATATTGCCAAACTTGCCAAACAATATGATGAAATTTTAAAAAGAAAAGAATCAGTTTTAAAATCAATACTTGAACAAGGACAATTATCGTTAGAATTAAAACAAAAGATTGAAAAAAGTTTCGATTTGCAAGAAATTGAAGATTTGTATTTGCCCTATAAAAAAACGAAAAAAACCCGAGCCGATGTTGCTAGAGAAAATGGTTTAGAACCATTAGCAAAATTAATTTTTACTCAAAGCAATCTCGATATTGATTTTATTTCGAAAAAATATAGTAATGAAAAAGTTAAAAACGAAAACGAAGCCTTACAAGGCGCACGAGATATTATAGCCGAATGGATAAACGAAAATCTTTTTGTTCGTAAAGGTTTACGAAAATTATTTCAACGAAAAGCAGTTGTTTCAACGAAAGTGGTAAAGAAAAATCAAGATAATGAAGAAGCTCAAAAATTCAAACATTATTTCGATTGGAAAGAACCTTTTTCAAAAACGCCATCACATAGATTATTGGCAATGCTTCGTGCAGAAAAAGAAGGATTTGTAAAATTAAAACTCGATGTAGAAATTGATGATGCTTTCGAGATTATAGACGAAATTATAATCAAAAAACAAAACGATACCACAGCACACATTCAACTGGCAATTGAAGATAGTTATAAAAGATTGCTTAATCCGGCAATTTCAAACGAGACTTTACAAGAAGCAAAAACGGCTGCCGATAAAGTTGCAATCAATGTTTTTGCTACCAATTTAGGACAACTTTTGCTTGCGCCACCTTTAGGCGAAAAACGAATTTTAGCAATTGATCCAGGTTTTCGAAGCGGTTGCAAAATTGTTTGTTTAGACGAAAAAGGTGATTTATTGTACAACGAAACCATTTATCCGCATGCGCCTCAAAAAGAAGATGTTATGGCGATGAAAAAAATTCGTTCGATGGTAAATGCTTATAATATTGAAGCAATTTCTATTGGAAACGGAACCGCGAGCCGAGAAACAGAATTTTTCATCAAGAAAATTGCTTTTGATAAACCCATCCAAGTTTTTATAGTTTCAGAAGCGGGCGCATCGGTTTATTCGGCCAGTAAAATTGCTCGAGATGAATTTCCAAATTATGATGTTACTGTTCGTGGTTCAGTTTCAATCGGACGACGAC
>JAYUFJ010000470.1:0-3183 GCA_043738775.1 Flavobacterium sp.
TGCTTCTTTATTTTAAAATTTTATTTAAGTAAATTAATTAAAGTGATTATCGCAACAAATCCAGTTATTGAGCCAATAATAATATTTAAGTTTTTAATAAAAAAATCGGTTTTTGACTTTACTTTTTCAAAAAATACAACATAACAATAAAAACCCAAAAATGATCCTAAAACAACACCAATTACAAAACAATATATAGGTAATGGTTTAAAAAAAAACACTTTATAATAGGCTAAAGTTACGCTAATTAAAACATAATAAGGAATTGGTAAAACATTAATTGCAGAAACCATCATTCCCATAAAAAAACGACTTTTTTTACTTATTACTTTTAAGTCGTTTGTTTTATTATTCGTTTGCTTTTTAGCAAATACAAAAAAATAAATAGACAAACAAAACATCACTCCAAAACCAATTTCTCTAAAGAGTACAATTATTTTTTGATGTTGATTAATGTAATTTGCAAAAATTACTGATATATAAGTTTGAAAAAAAATTACAATTAAAGCTCCGAAAACAAACATCATTGCTCGTAGTCGACCATCTAAAATAGAAATTTTTGCCGCCGTCATATTAATTAATCCAGGTGGAAAAACGCCAACAGCAGCTGCAAGAAAACCAAAAATAAAAGGCAGAAAAAAGTACATTTTTATTTTTTAATTTTAAACTTTAAATAAGTAATTGCTTTATTTTTTTCTAAATATTGATTTTCATAAAAAGTTTGAAAATCGGTAACCTCTTTTGGGCTTCCCTCGTTAACGTAAACATTATGATTTGCATACAAAACTTCATGTCCTTCACCGTGTAGCAAACCTAATGTATAACCGTGCATAAATTCACTATCGGTTTTTAGGTTCACAATTCCGTCGGGTTTTAGAATTTTTTTATACAATTGCAAAAATTCCGAATTGGTCATGCGATGTTTAGTCCGTTTGTATTTTATTTGTGGATCAGGAAATGTAATCCAAATTTCGTCGACTTCTTGATTTGCAAAAATATAATCAACCAATTCAATTTGAGTTCGAACAAAGGCAACATTATTCATTTTTGCTTCTACTGCCGACTTTGCTCCACGCCAAAAACGTGCACCTTTAACATCGATACCTATATAATTTTTATCGGGATTTTGTTGTGCTAAACCGATAGTATATTCCCCTTTACCACATCCTAATTCAACAATTATTGGATTGTTATTTTTAAAAAAATCAGAATTCCATTTGCATTTTAAAGGAAACATTTCACCAACAACTTCCTCTCGAGTGGGTTGAAATACGTTTTTAAAAGTATCATTTTCTTCAAATCGCTTTAACTTATTTTTACTACCCATTTTAATTTTATACTGTTTAAGCAAAAATAAGAATTTATTATTTAACATAAATAAACTTTTCGTAATGTTTACCTAACCTTTACATTATGCAGTTTTTTTTAATTTGTAAAAAACTATATTGTTTTGAAAAAAAGAAAAGTTGAAGTTGTTGTAATTTCTGATGTTCACTTGGGAACTTATGGTTGTCATGCTAGTGAATTGTTGAATTATTTATCGTCTATAAAACCAAAAATTTTAATTTTAAATGGTGATATTATTGATATATGGCAATTTCGAAAATCGTACTTTCCGCAAAGTCATTTAAAAATTATAAAAAAAATAATTTCTTTAAGTACCAAAGGAACAAAAATTTATTATTTAACAGGTAATCACGACGAACTGTTACGAAAATTTACCGATTTACATTTAGGAAACGTGAGTTTACTTAACAAATTAGTATTGAATTTAGATGACAAAAAAGCCTGGATTTTTCATGGCGATGTTTTTGACGCATCGATAAATCACGCTAAATGGTTAGCAAAACTTGGTGGCTGGGGATATGATTTTTTAATTTTATTGAATCGATTTTTAAATTGGACATTATCGAAACTTAAAAAAGAGCCCTATTCATTATCAAAAAAAATTAAAGATAATGTAAAAACTGCTGTAAAATTCATTACCAACTTTGAAACAATTTGTATTGATTTGGCAATTGAAAAAAAATATGATTATGTAATTTGTGGTCACATTCACGAACCTAAAATAAAAACTTTCAAAACCGAAAAAGGTAGCACAATTTACTTAAATTCAGGTGATTGGGTTGAAAATTTAACTGCATTAGAATATAACAATAAAAATTGGAAATTATACAAACATTCAAAAATTGCCTACGATTTGGAAGATGAAGCTTTTGAATATGAAAACAAACTTGCAGAACAATTTATTTCGATTTTAAATTAAATGAAAAAAAATATTTTAGTAGCTCCTTTAAATTGGGGTTTGGGACACGCAACTCGTTGTATTCCAATAATTAATGCTTTACAAGAAAATGGATTTCGTCCCATTATAGCAAGTGATGGTGTGGCATTGGCTTTATTAAAAAAAGAGTTTCCAAATTTGCTTGCTTTGGAATTGCCATCGTACCACATTGAATATGCTAAAAAAGCTTCCAATTTTAAATGGAAAATTTTAAAAAATAGTCCAAAAACAATTAAGGCAATTTACGATGAAAAAAAAATCGTAAAAAAATGGGTTTCTGAATTTGATTTGTTTGGAATAATTTCCGACAATCGGTTGGGGGTTTTTAATAAAAAAGTGCCATCCGTTTTTGTAACACATCAACTTACTGTTTTATCTGGAAAAACTACTTGGATTTCAAGTAAGATTCATCATTATTTTATAAAAAAATTTGATGAATGTTGGATACCTGATGTTGATGATTTTCCTAATTTATCAGGAAAATTAGGTCATTTAAAAGCTTCCGATTTGAATTTAAAATACATTGGTATATTAAGCCGAATGGAAAAACTAGAAATTCCAATTGTTTATAATTTAATGATTTTGTTATCGGGACCAGAACCTCAACGAACCATGTTGGAAGATAAAATAATTGATGAATTAGAAAATTATACCGAAAAAGTTGTTTTTATAAAAGGTAAAATCGAGTCAAGTCAAAAAACTTGGCAAGATAAAAACGTTACTTTTTATAATTATATGCAAACTAAACAGCTTGAAAAGACTTTTAATGAAAGTGAATTTATTCTTTGCCGCTCTGGATATACAACCGTTTTGGATTTGGCTAAATTACAAAAAAAGGCTTTTTTTATACCAACACCCGGACAATTTGAACAAGAATATTTGGCAAAACAATTTAAAAA
>JAYUFJ010000471.1:0-3176 GCA_043738775.1 Flavobacterium sp.
CCGCTTTTTAATTTTGTAAAAGCAACTTACAACTATACAGGCGATTACAACTGGCGAAGAGCCTCTTTAGCATTATCATCGTTTACTGCTCAAGATGGAATTACTTATAATTTAGGTAATACTATTCAAAATGCTTCAAGCCATAAATTAACAGTTAATTTAGGTATGGATAGTTTTTACAAATACATTGGATTAACAAAAGGAGGAAACAAGCCTAGAGTTAATCAAACAAATGTTGCGCCAAAACCAGGTGAAAAAATTGTTGCAATAAAACCACAAATTGCCCAAGACAGCAATGTTTTTATAGACGGATTAATAGGCGTTTTAACAAGTGTAAAAAATGCTACTATAAATTATACCGAGACCAAAGGAACTGTTTTACCAGGTTACACTCCCGGAATTGGTTTCTTTGGAACCTCAAAGCCTACTCTAGGATTTACCTTTGGAAGCCAAGATGATGTTCGATATGAAGCTGCCAAAAACGGTTGGCTAACTAATTACCCCGATTTTAATCAAAGTTTTACTCAAATTAAAACCAAAACGCTCAAGTTTACAGCCAATATCGATTTATTTCCCGATTTTAAAATTGATTTGAATGCCGATAGAACGTATTCTGAAAATTTTTCCGAACAATATGATGTTTCACCTAATGGACAATACAATTCGCGTTCTCCATTTACAACAGGTAACTTTGCTATATCGACTATTTTAATTAAAACTGCTTTTAAAAATAGCGACGAATTTGATTCGTCACCATTCGAAGATTTTAGAAACAACCGAATTATAATTGCCAACCGATTGGCAGAAAAATATTATGGTACAACCAATTTTCAAACCAATGCAGATGGTTTTCCGGTAGGATTTGGAAAAAACAGTCAAGCAGTTTTATTGCCTTCATTTTTAGCAGCCTATTCTGGAGTTGTTTCAAGTAAAAAAGGTGAAGATGCTGCCAACGGCTCACTAAATATTTTTAGAAATTTTCCAATTCCAAACTGGAATATTAAATACACAGGATTAATGCGCTACGAGTATTTTAAAGAAAATTTTAAACGATTTTCAATTCAACACGCCTACCAAGCATCATATACAATCAATTCGTTCCGATCGAATTTAAATCCAAATCCAACAGATGTCAATGGAAACTTTTACAGTCCTACTTTAATTTCAAATGTCAACTTAGTAGAACGATTTAATCCGTTGGTTAAAGTAGACTTTGAAACTAAAAGTTCTTTTCAAATGTCGGCAGAAATGAAAAAAGATCGAGCGTTGTCAATGAGTTTTGATAATAATTTGTTGACCGAAGTTAAAGGAATTGAGTATGTATTAGGTATGGGTTACCGAATTAAAGATGTTATTTTCTCTTCTAGATTATCAGACGATCCAACAGGGATTATAAAAAGTGATATTGATTTAAAACTAAATGTATCTTATAGAAACAACAAAACAATTATTCGATATTTAGATTACAACAATAACCAATTGGGTGGTGGACAAGACATTTGGTCGGCAAAATTAACTGCAAATTATTCGTTTAGTAAAAACCTTACTGCCATCTTTTTTTATGATCATCAGTTTTCAAAAGCAGTTATTTCAACTTCATTTCCGTTAACAAATATTCGAACTGGTTTTACAATTCGTTATAATTTTGGAAATTAATTAATGCAATTGTTTTAATATTACATTACAAAACTTTATATTTGAACTAATAAATAATTAAACTAAAAAATCAATATAATGAGTATTCCAAATAATTTAAAATATACTAAAGACCACGAATGGGTTTCAATGAATGGCGATGTTGCAACAGTGGGAATTACTCATTTTGCGCAAAGCGAACTAGGTGATATTGTTTATGTTGAGGTAGAAACATTAGATCAAACACTTGAAAGAGACGAAGTTTTTGGCACTGTTGAAGCAGTAAAAACGGTTTCCGATTTATTCTTGCCCTTGTCGGGTGAAATTATTGAGTTCAATTCCGATTTAGAAACTAATCCAGAAAAAGTAAATTCTGATCCCTATGGTGGAGGTTGGATGGTGAAAATTAAAGTTTCTGATGCTTCACAATGGGATGATTTATTAACTGCTGAATCTTACGGAAGTTTAATAGGTGCCTAAAACATTTAAAATAGTTTACGTTGCTGTTTTTTGGACAATTGTTGTTACTATATTAAGTTTAATATCCATTGGTAACATTGGTGAATCAATAGCTATTTCAAACAAAGACAAATACGTTCACTTTTTGTTTTATTTTATTTTTACAGTTTTATGGATTTTATTTTTTAAGTATAAACAATTTTCCAATTTAAAACTTGTACTTTTTATTGCTATATTTTATGGCATTTTAATGGAAATTTTTCAAGGAATTTTCACCACAACTCGGCATGCCGATGTTTATGATGTATTAGCAAACTCGGCAGGAGCTATAGTTGGATATTGGCTAATGACTAGAAAAAAAAACCACTTTAAATAGTGGTTTTTTTTTAATTTATAATTTGTAAAAATAACTTTATTCCTCTCTATGCACTTTTAAAAAATCAAATGCTGGTTGGCAAACCGATATATATTCACAAGGTTCATCAAATGGATTCGAGTATTGAACGCGAGTATTTTTTTCAATTTTAATGGATTGTCCTGCTTCTAAAATTAAGGTTTCTCCATCGATAATAAATTGTTTTTTTCCTTTAAAGATAAAAGTATATTCTTCAAATTCTGGAGTTTGAAAGGGTTCGGCCCAATGTGGTGGCGCAATCATGTGCGCAATTGAAATATCTTTATTACCAGTAGTTGGTATTCCGTGATGTTCACCAATATATTTACCGTCAGTAGTTGGTACTACAAATGGTTCTTTTTGAATTAAGAAATTTTTCATTTTAATTTTTCGTTATCGTGATGGCGGTTTTTATCTCTTTCGGATTTTAAATTTAATTTTTTATCAAATGCATCTTGTAAATCAATACCAGTTTGATTTGCCAAACATAAAACCACAA
Source organism: Flavobacterium sp. (assembly GCA_043738775.1). GTDB lineage: Bacteria > Bacteroidota > Bacteroidia > Flavobacteriales > Flavobacteriaceae > Flavobacterium. The sequence goes on from JAYUFJ010000471.1 coordinate 2,988, forward strand.
AAACTACATCGGCAAGTTCTTCGCCAAGGTCTTTGTTTTTATCGGATTCTTTTTCGGACTGTTCGCCATAACGGCGCGCAATTATTCGGGCAACTTCGCCTACTTCTTCGCTAAGTTGCGCCATATTGGTTAATTCGTTAAAATAGCGAACGCCGTGGGTTTTTATCCAATTATCGACTTGTAGTTGGG
>JAYUFJ010000472.1:0-3149 GCA_043738775.1 Flavobacterium sp.
AAAAACAATGCCGTTATGGTGATCACTCATTATCAAAGGCTTTTGGATTATATAATTCCAGATTTTGTTCACGTTTTAATGGACGGGAAAATTGTAAAATCAGGCGATGCAAGTTTGGCTTTAGAATTGGAAGAAAAAGGATATGATTGGATAAAAAGTGAAGTAGTCGAAAGTCAAAAGTCTTAAAGTCGAAAGATGGGGAAATTCAGCTCATTTGAAGAAATTAATTACTGGCAAAAATCAAGGATTTACAATAAAAAAATTTATCAAATTACTGAAAGCTCAAATTTTAAGAAAGATTTTGATTTTGTAAGACAGATAAGACGCGCATCGATTTCAATTTCTTCTGACATAGCAGAAGGATTTGAAAGAAATACAGATAAAGAATTTATTTATTTTTTATATGTTGCAAAATTGTCTGCGGGCGAAGTTCGTTCACAAATATATCTGGCATTTGATTTAGAATATATTACAAAACAAGAATTTGAAGAACTATTAGAATCAGTAACCGAAATATCAAAACTGTTAAGCGGTTTTATTAAATATTTAGAATCTAGTCGTAAAGTTTAAAAGTCTAAAGACAAAAATAGCTATTACGACATTTTTGATTTTTAAGGACTTTAAAACATTTGACTTTCGACTTTAAGACACAAAATAAAATGGAATTAAAAGAAAAACTAATAGCATCATTTATGGCTTTTGAAGAAAAAGTTGACGTAAATAATGATTTGCATAATATTCGAACATTTGCAATAAAAAACTTTGAAAATAAAGGTTTTCCAACTAAAAAAGAAGAAGCTTGGAAATACACTTCGTTGAACACTATTTTAAAAAATGATTTTTCAGTTTTTCCAAAAACCGAAAATTCAATCGAATTTTCGGAAATAAAAAAGTATTTTTTACATGAAATAGATACCTATAAAATTATTTTTATTGACGGTACTTTTAGTTCATTTTTATCATCAACCTCTCACAATGGTTTGGATGTTTGCTTGCTTTCATCGGCATTAAACAAGCCTAAATATAAAGTTTATATTGACGAATTTTTTAATAAAATTGCTAGCAAAGTAGAAAGTTTAACTTCATTAAATACAGCTTTTGCAAACGAAGGAGCTTACATAAACATCCCAAAAGGTAAAGTGGTTGAAAAACCAATTGAAATAATTTATTTTTCGACAGGCAAAGAAAACGCATTGCTTGTTCAACCAAGAAATTTAATAATTGTTGGTGAAAATGCACATGTGCAAATAATTGAACGGCATCAAAGTTTAAACGAAAATCCTGTATTAACCAATTCGGTTACCGAAATTTTTGCAAACAAGAGAGCAATTATAGATTATTATAAAATTCAAAATGATTTACAAACTGCCAATTTAATTGACAGCACTTATATTGCTCAAAAACAAGAAAGTAATGTTGCAGTACATACATTTTCATTTGGCGGAAATATTACAAGAAATAATTTAAATTTTTATCATCAAGGTGAAAGAATCGAATCTATCTTAAAAGGAATTACTATTATTGGCAACAAACAACACGTAGATCATTTTACACTTGTACAACACGCAACACCCAATTGTGAAAGTCATCAAAATTATAAAAACATCTTGTCCGACAGTGCAACAGGCGTGTTTAATGGAAAGATTTTTGTAGAAAAAGAAGCTCAAAAAACCAATGCTTTTCAACAAAACAATAACATATTGTTAAGCGATAAAGCTACCATAAATGCTAAACCTCAACTTGAAATTTTTGCAGATGATGTAAAATGTTCCCATGGTTGTACCATAGGTCAATTGGATGATAATGCAATGTTTTATATGCAACAACGCGGAATTCCCAAAAAAGAGGCACGCGCTTTGTTAATGTATGCCTTTAGTAATGAAGTTATTGACAGCGTTAAAATTCCTGAATTGCAACAACGAATCAACAAAATTATCGCAACAAAATTGGGCGTAAATTTGGGTTTTGATGATTTGTAAAGTAATATATTTATGTTAACAAAATTTACGATTCTTTCAAATAGTAAAATTAACTGGTTTTTTGTGTAAACATTATAGAACTTAAAATTCTAATTACTATCATAGTCCTGTTTTAAAAAAATTCAAAAAACCCAATTTTTCAAGGGTTTGCTATAATCAATGTTTGCTTGATTTATAGCAAAACACTACCATTAACGTTTGTTATTATTAATAATATTTAGTTTTTGTTAAATTACAAATTACTTTTGGTAGTTGAATCGGCCCTTATTCAAAGTTTTTATGTAATGTTAAATTGTATTGTTTATTTCACTATATTTGCAAACTAATTTTTAAAAAACATAATTAAAATGAAAAAAGTTTTATTTTTAACTGCTTTGTTAGCAGTAACTGTAACAACAGTTGCTCAAAAAAGAACTGCACCTGCTGCAACTCCAACTTATGTATCGACTACAACAGCTGCAACTAGCGATTTCAAACCTAGCAAAGGAACAATTACTGCCGAAGTTGGTATAGTTGGAGGTTTATTTAATACAACACCAACTTTAAATGAAGGAGCGGCTAAATTTAGATATTTTTTGAAAAATGATATCGCTTTTAGATTGGGTTTAGCCTTTGCAAGTTCATCAACTGAAACTCCAAACGCAGGTTTAGGAACTACTGCAAGCCCTTTATTTACTTCAACATCTAAATACAATTCTAAAACAATTAATTTAGGAGTTGAAAAACATTTTTCTGGTGCTGATAGATTATCTACCTACGTTGGGTTTGATTTATTAATTGGTTTTAACGGAGCAAGCTACAGTGACTCAACTGAAACTGGTACAGTTGCAGGTTCTTCATCAAATTCTACTACTGGTGCTGCCAATTTATCTGGTTTTGGAGCTGGAGCATTTAGAGCAGGTTCATCATTTGGGGTTAGATTTACAACTGGTGCAGATTATTACTTTACTAAAAAGTTATATTTAGGTGTTGAAGTAGGTTTAAGTTACGTTCGACGAACTTTTGATTCTGTAACAACCAACAATACATCTGGTGGAACTGCAGCACCTGAAGTTAAAGTTGCAAATGAAGGAAAAGGTTCAAATACAGCTACAAACATTGTAGGAGGATTAAAATTAGGATACCAATTCTAATATAAAATAATGCAAATAAATAAAAGGCCATTTCTGT
>JAYUFJ010000473.1:0-3146 GCA_043738775.1 Flavobacterium sp.
AAATCTTTCGCCGCTTTTTCCATTGCTTTTCGCTTTTCGCGGATGCGTTTTTCTATTTCTGGTTTGGCTAAATATTCAGTAATTGGCTCGGCAGCAAAGTTTAAATCACTGTTTCCAAGCTCGAAATCCACTAATGAATTTTTAGTAAAAGCACTTCCTAAAGATTTATTTAAAGCTTGCGGCACTAAATTATTTTCTGAATTATAATTGATTTGTTTCGTTCTACGATATGTTGTTTCGTCAATTGTTTTTTGCATACTTGCTGTAATTTTATCGGCATACATTATCGCTTTTCCGTTTAAATTTCGTGCAGCACGACCAATTGTTTGTGTTAACGAACGATGACTTCTCAAGAAACCTTCTTTATCAGCATCTAAAATAGCAACCAATGAAACTTCGGGTAAATCCAAACCTTCACGAAGTAAATTCACTCCAATAAGTACATCAAATATACCTTTTCGTAAATCTTGCATTATTTCAATGCGCTCCAAAGTATCGACTTCCGAATGAATATAACGGCAACGTATATTTACTTTTGTTAAATATTTTGCCAATTCTTCCGCCATTCTTTTGGTTAAAGTGGTAACTAATACTCGTTCATCAATTTCTGCTCTTAATTGAATTTCTTCTATTAAATCATCAATTTGATTTAAACTTGGTCGAATTTCTATAATTGGGTCTAAAAGTCCAGTTGGACGAATAACCTGTTCAATAACAACACCTTCTGTTTTTTGCAATTCATAATCTGCTGGCGTTGCAGAAACATAAATTACTTGGTTTTGCATCGATTCAAATTCGTCAAATTTCAAAGGACGATTGTCCATTGCGGCGGGTAATCGAAAACCATATTCCACTAAATTTTCTTTTCGAGAACGGTCGCCACCATACATTGCGTGTACTTGCGAAAGTGTTACATGACTTTCATCAACAACCATTAAAAAATCTTTAGGAAAATAATCTATCAAACAAAATGGGCGAGCTCCTGGCTGTCTCCCGTCCAAATACCTTGAATAATTTTCAATTCCAGAACAATAACCCAATTCTCGTATCATTTCTAAATCAAAATTCGTGCGTTCTTCCAAGCGTTTGGCTTCTAAATGTTTTCCAATTTCTTTAAAATATTCGACCTGTTTTACCATATCTTGTTGAATTTCCCAAATTGCATTTTGCAAAACATCGGGCGAAGTCACAAACATATTAGCAGGATAAATCATCAATTTTTCAAACTTTTCAATTACTTCAGAAGTTTTTACATCAAAGCTTTCTATTTCTTCAATTTCGTCTCCAAAAAAATGAATTCGGTAAGCTTCATCGGCATAACTAGGATAAATATCAACAGTATCACCTTTGATTCTGAAATTTCCTGGTGTAAAATCCATTTCGGTTCTCGAATACAAACTTTGTACTAATTGATGTAATAATTTAGTTCGTGAAATTACTTGATTTTTTTCTAGTGGAATTTTATTTTTTTGAAATTCGGTCGGGTTTCCTATTCCGTAAAGACAAGATACTGAAGCAACTACCAGCACATCTCGGCGTCCAGAAAGTAGTGAAGCCACAGTTGACATTCGCATTTTTTCCAACTCTTCATTAATTGACAAGTCTTTTTCAATGAAGACTCCAGTAACTGGCATAAATGCTTCGGGCTGGTAATAATCGTAGTAAGAAACAAAATATTCCACCGCATTATTCGGAAAAAACTGCTTGAATTCAGAATATAATTGCGCTGCTAAAGTTTTATTGTGAGCTAATACCAAAGTAGGTCGCTTCACTTCTTCAATTACATTGGCTACTGTAAATGTTTTTCCTGAACCAGTTACACCCAACAAAGTCTGAAATTTTTCAGCATCATTAATTCCATTCACCAATTTTTTTATGGCTTGTGGTTGGTCGCCTTTTGGCTGATAATCAGATACTACTTGGAAATTCATTATATTTTAATTTACTACTATTCTGAATTGCTAATATAGTAAGATTTTGAATAAAAATAAAAATTAACCAACCCAATTCTCTTGCTGAATTTTACTTAAAAAACTCCAAACCAGGATACGACTATTTTTTTGACCTTGAGCCATTTCAATAACTTTCACAGTTGCAGCATTTACTTTTTCTAAAGTTTTAATAATGCTTGCCAAATTCGACTGTTTTGATACTAAAGTAGTAAACCACATTACTTGAACCGGATATTTTGCACTTTCATATATCATTTGGGTAATAAATTTTAATTCGCCTCCTTCGCACCAAAGTTCAGCATTTTGTCCTCCAAAATTCAAAACAGGTTTTTGGGTTCGAGTATTATCCAAGTTATTAACTTTTCTAATGGTACTTTTTACAGCTTCTTCTTGTGACGAATGAAATGGTGGATTACAAATAGTAAATGTAAATCGGTCCTCCGGTAAAATAATATCTTTAAAAATAAAACGGGCATTGGGTTGCAATTGCAAACTAATTGCATCAATTAACTTTGGGTTTTTTTCTATAATTTCAACACAATTTCGAATTGCTTTTTTGTCAATATCTGTTCCTATAAAGTTCCAACCGTAAATGGAGTTTCCAAGTATTGGATAAATACAATTTGAACCAATACCAATATCTAACCCTAATATATTTTCACCTTCGTCAAATTTTGGATTTTTTACAGTTGCCAATAAATCGGCTATATGATGGATATAATCAACTCGACTGGGAATTGGTGGGCAAAGAAAATTTTGTGGAATATCCCAATATTCAACACCATAAAAGTAAATTAATATCGATTTGTTTAAAGCTTTTACTGCTTTTGGATTAGAAAAATCAATAGTTTGAGTTCCAAATTTATTAGTAAAAACAAATTGATTTAAATCAGAATATTTATTAGTTAATTGTTCAAAATTGTAACCAAAACGGTGTAAGTTTCTAGGGTGTAATGTTATTTTTTCGGGTTTGGGATTCATGTTTTATTTATGAAGTGGAATAAAAAAATCAAATTATCGAATTCAAATGTAGTTAAAACTAACTGTAAATTAAATAATAAAATTTTTAAATGCATAGTTACTGTTTCAAATTTTAAGCATAAAAAAAGTCCCAATAAAATCGGGACTTTACTATTTTGATATATTCAAGATTATCTTCTTCTTTCTTTAATTTTCGCTTTTTTACCAGTAAGT
>JAYUFJ010000474.1:0-3145 GCA_043738775.1 Flavobacterium sp.
GTAACTACTTCATAAGATGCCGAACTTGGATAATCTGGTCGAAACTCTAAACTCGGAATTTTTAAATGGGCAATCATAACTGATTCTAAACCTTCATCAAACATTCGTTTATAGGGATATAATTCGACTTGATTGATACGCTCGCGAGAAAAATTTACACTTGGCAAGGTAAAATGCGAATCGGTTGCTGTATCACCGTGCCCCGGAAAATGCTTACCCGTTGCATAAATACCTTGGCTTTGAATTCCAGTCATTAAGGCGATGGCTGTCTCTGTAACTTCTTTTTTATCTTCACCAAAAGATCGATTGCCAATAATAGGGTTCTTGGGGTTGGTATTGATGTCGATTACTGGCGCAAAATTGAAATGAATTCCCATTCGTTTGCATTCGACACCCATTTTTTCGCCCATTTTTTCAATTAATTTCAAATCACGAATGGCTCCCAAGGTCATATTGTACGGATATTTGAATGTTGAATCCAATCGCATACTTAATCCCCATTCGGCATCGTTACCAATAAACAAAGGAACTTTTGATTTTTTCTGAAAGCGATTTGTCAATTTTACTTGACGGTTTGGGCCGCCTTGAAAAAAAATTAATCCGCCAATTTTATATTCTTGTATTAATTTGTCTATATCTTTAAAATGCGATTCGTCACGGTTAGAATAAGCAGAAACCATAAATAATTGCCCCACTTTTTGTTCAAACGACATTTGGTTATAAATGCTATCGACCCATTTGGTTTGCAAATCAGAATCTTTAAAAAATGTTTTTCTTTCGGATTTTGTATGTGGAATATAAACTATAGTATCATCTAAAATTTTAGGCTTTTCAACAACTGTTTTCACAGAAACTAAAGGTGTTACTGGAATTTGTATTTTTTTTACTGCACATTGAGCTATAAAAAAAACAATAAATATAAAAAAAGTAAATTTGATGAAGTTTTTCATTAAAATTTGCTCATTAAAAAAACCTTCCGTGCCAACTATCGCTTGCTGGAGTCTCCCAATTTTCGTTCATTTCTTCAATGGTGTTTACCAAATTATTAAACACAATGGTGTTTTCAGAAACCGATTTGTCTTTGGCTAATTTTTTAAATTCTAATAAGGTTTTGTAGGTAATAAATTCGCCTTGTTTAAAACTCACATTCATTTTATCGAGCAAATCTACATTGTATTTTTGTTCTAATTTTTGTATAAATTGAACTGAAGCATCAATAGAACAGCCAGTTGCATTTTGAATTTCTTGATTTACTGCTATAATTATGAACCGATTATAACGAATTTGAAATGAGGCTTCAAGTAAAGTTCCATGAGCTGCCCATTTTTCAATAAACAATTCTAAATTAGTAGAAATTTCGGCAACTTCTTCATCGGAAAATTTTCGGTTGCTTTGGTAAATCCATACTTTGGATTCTTCTGGAAGGTTTTCAAATGCTTTCATTTTGATTTTAGATTTATATACTGGAGCTTCGGGATTGAATTATGAGTTTTACTTTAACTACTAACTTTAAATTTCTAGAAAATTGAAACTAATCCGAGACCTGCAATTTTTCCGTCATAATAGGGTAAAAATGCTATTTTTGTTTGAGAATTTTCTTGGTTTTTGGTAAAAATTTTATTTACAACTGGGAATAACCAAAACGCGGCTTTGGCACTTAAAATTCCGATTCCCGCACCAGAGGCAACATCTGTAAGCCAATGACGGTTGTTTTGAATTCGTAAAACACCAGTACTTATTGCTACAATGTAACCTGAAATTCCATACCAAGGTGAAACATCTTTATATTCTTGATACAATAAATCGGCTTCCATAAATGCGTTGGCAGTATGTCCTGATGGAAATGAATTTGCAGTTGAGCCGTCGGGTCGAACTTCTTTTACTGTATATTTTGTAACTGTAACTACTGTTCCCATTATCAATGCTGCGGTTGCTGTTATTATTAATTTATCTTTAAAATTGTGCTTTCCTTCTATTCCAATTACTGATAACCCAAAATTGGTCACTGCTGGTAAGTATTGAATGTAGTCATCAATTCCGATATGGTTTGGATTTGCCAAAACTTGTCTTTGAATATTGAAATTCAAATCTCGAATGGCATTGTTTTCTTGTCCAATAATTCCGTAAGCAATTAAAACTGTTGGAATTATTAATTGTTTGTAATTGAATTTTAAATCTTTACTAAAATTAATTTTTTTAAAATTGTTAGAATCATTTTTTACTTGTGAAAAGCAACTGGTAGTGATTGCAATTAAAAAAAGTATCCTTTTTAGATTTATCATTTAAATTTTTGTTTACAAATCCTGTGCGTTTGCAATTAATTCAGCAATATCCATAACTTTTACATTGGCTTCTTTTTCTTGATGTTTAACTCCGTCCGTCATCATTGTGTTACAAAACGGACATCCAGCTGCAATAATATCTGGATTTAAGCCTAATGCTTCCTCGGTTCGTTCGATATTTATTTCTTTGTTCCCTTTTTCGGCATCTTTAAACATTTGCGCGCCACCAGCTCCACAGCACAATCCGTTTGCTTTGCTACGTTTCATTTCGACAAGTTCTGCATCTAATTTTTCAATTAATGCTCTTGGGGCTTCATATACATTATTGGCTCGACCTAAATAACACGGATCGTGAAATGTAATACGTTTTCCTTTAAATTTTCCACCTTGAATTGTTAAACGACCGTCATCTAGTAATGATTTTAAAAATTCGGTGTGGTGAATAACTTCGTATTTTCCTCCTAATTCGGGATATTCATTTTTAAGTGTATTGAAACAATGCGGACAAGCCGTTACAATTTTTTTGGCTTCGTATGCGTTCAAAACCTCGATGTTCATCATGGCTTGCATTTGAAACAAAAATTCGTTTCCCGCTCGCTTTGCTGGGTCGCCTGTGCAACTTTCTTCGATTCCTAAAACGGCAAATTCTACTTTGGCATGATTTAAAATTTTAACAAAGGCTTTGGTAATTTTTTTTGCTCTATCATCAAAACTTCCTGCACAACCTACCCAAAATAAAACTTCTGGTTGCTTGCCTTCGGCTAACATTTGAGCCATTGTTGGTACTACTAAATTTTCTGACATTATAAAAAATGTTTAAAAGTTTAAAATCTTCATCTCGGTATCTCAAAATTTAAAGGAGC
>JAYUFJ010000475.1:0-3135 GCA_043738775.1 Flavobacterium sp.
CATTTCCAGCTGTAACAATTGCTTCTGGAAATGCAGCTACACGTTACAGTGGCATACAATCAATAGAAACTACTTTGAGTGGTTCAAGTTATATTTTATCTGATGCGACTAGAGGTAATGGGGTTCAAACTTTCAATTCTCAAAAGCAAGCAACTTATGTAGGAGTTAATTTTACAGATACAAATAATGATTGGACAGCAGCAGAGTTTAATAACACTAACAAAGATAATGGAGCATTAGATGCTCATTGGGGCGCCGAAAAAACCTATGACTACTGGAAAACTATTCATAATAGAAATAGTTTTGATAATGCAGGTGCTGCAATTAAAAGTTATGTTCATTACAATTTAGTAGCCGCAGGTTACCCAGATAATAATAATGCATTTTGGAATGGATCGGTGATGACTTATGGTGATGGCGGAACAGGTGTTTTTGATATATTAACTGCTCTTGACGTTGCTGGTCACGAAATTGGTCATGCAGTATGTTCAAATACAGCTAACTTAACCTATCAAAACGAATCTGGTGCAATGAACGAAGGATTCTCTGATATTTGGGGAGCTAGTATTGAAAACAATTTTGCGCCAAATAAACAAACTTGGTTAATAGGTGAAGACATAGAGCGAAGATCAGGACATCTTTCATTACGATCAATGAGTAATCCAAAAGCAGAGGGGCAACCTGATACTTACAAAGGAACAAATTGGTACACAGGTACTGCTGATAGCGGCGGTGTTCATACCAATAGTGGCGTCCTAAATTTTTGGTACTACCTTTTATCAGTAGGAAAATCAGGTACTAACGATAAAGGTAGTGTATATAATGTAACTGGAATTACCATAGCAAAAGCAGCAAAAATAGCCTATCGAATGGAGAGTGTATATTTAACCGCTAATGCTACTTATGCTACTGCAAGAACAGCTGGTATTCAAGCCGCTACCGATTTATACGGAGCTGGTTCTGCCGAATTAATTGCAACTACCAATGCATTTTATGCAGTAGGAGTTGGCGCCGCCTATGCTGGATCTGCTGATACTGTTGCTCCGTCAACGCCTACCAATTTAGCGGCATCTGGAACAACCTCTACAACAACTAACTTAACCTGGACAGCTTCGACTGACAATGTTGGAGTTACGGGGTATAATGTATACTTGGGAACATCTACAATATTGGCTACTGTAACTGGTACTTCTTACAATGTTACTGGACTTGTAGGTTCAAATACTTATGCCTTTACAGTAAAAGCAAAAGATGCAGCGGGTAATTTATCGGCTGTTAGCAATTTAGTAAATGTAACAACACCGGCTGGTGGTACAACAATAACCTATTGTGCATCAACAAGTAGTAATACTGCTGATGAAAAAATTAGCAAAGTTGTATTAGGAACAATTAATAATCCGTCAACTTCAACTGCTGGTTATGAAAATTTTACATCGGTTTCAACAAATTTAGTTCGTGGAGCGGCAAGTACTATTACTATTACACCACAATGGACATCAACTGTTTACCCCGAAGGTTTTGCTGTTTGGATTGATTATAACAAAAATGGATTGTTCACAGATTCGGGCGAATTAGTGTTTTCAAAAGCTGCATCTACAGCAACAACGGCTTCTGGTTCATTTACAGTGCCTTCAACTGTTGCATTAGGTTCTACAAGAATGAGAGTTTCTATGAAATACAATGCAATTCCTACCTCTTGTGAAAATTTTACTTATGGACAAGTTGAGGATTATACAGTAAATATTACGTTAACTGCTGCTGGAATAGCTGCTTTAAATTCAAGTGATACCAATTTGGCAACTAAATTTGATTACTCTGTTTATCCAAATCCGGTAGAAAATGTTTTAAATATATCGTCTGAAAACGGAAATTTAGAAGGTTCATTTACCATTGTAAATATGATTGGCCAGGAAGTAAAATTAGGAAAAGTATCTCAAGATGGTATTGATGTATCTGAAATAAAATCGGGTGTTTACTTTGTTCAAATTAATAATGGAATATCAACTACAACTAAAAAGTTTGTCAAAAAATAAATTCTTAATTTAAAATTTAAAAGCCACAATTCGTAATTTTCGAATTGTGGCTTTTTTTATCTTTATTTAAGCACTAAATTGCTCTAAATGATGATTCAAATGTTTATAAAATAAGATGCCCCATTCGGCTTTAGTCATTTTTCCAAAAAAAGGATGGATTTCAAGTTGAATTGCACTTTCTCCTTTTTTACCTAAATTTTCAATCATACTTATTAATTTGGTTTGCTCTTGTTTAAAATCGAAAGTTGAATTAATAATAAATTCTTTTGCAGTTGGTGAATTTTTCGAAAAATTATCGCCCTTAATTAAAAATTTCTTTTTAAAAAATGAACCAAATAGTTTGCTAAATAAATTTCTTTTCGCAATTAACTTTCCATCTGAAACCTCTAATGGCTTTTGACAATGTACTAGCATTTGAGCTACATTCATTTTGCCCCATTTTTTTTCAGAATTTAAAGATAAACTTAGTAATCGTATAATAATCTCATTGTTATCTTGTTGGTTAAATAATGTTTTCATATTTTATTAAATTTTGTTTAAAATAAATTTTTTAAGTTGTTGCCCTTATTTTTAAATGATTTCAAACTCAAATTTTATGATTATGCTAACTTTGGCAATTTTATTAACCATCGAATATTTGAATTAATTACCTATCAAGAATTAAATGCAACTTTTCATTATTATTCAAAATTTTAATTGTCCCTATATTGATTATTTGTTTCTTAGTGTAATCAAATAGGGCAAAGTAAAATAAATTTAGAATATTTATACGTTTAAAAAAACCAACCAGCAACTAAAATTGCAGCAATAACGCATATTAAATCAACCAAAAGCATTGTTGGCAAAGTATAACGAGTGTTTTTAATGTTTACACTTCCAAAATAAACAGCAATTACATAAAACGTGGTTTCGGCACTGCATTGAAAAATACAACTCAAACGCCCTGTAAAAGAATCGACTCCAAAAGTATGCATAGAATCAATCATAAACCCACGTGAACCACCAGAACTAAAAGGACGTAACATTGCAACTGGTAATGAATCGGTAATTTGTTTACTTACACCAATGTTAGAAAAAACAAAGGAAATTCCGTTACTAATAA
>JAYUFJ010000476.1:0-3127 GCA_043738775.1 Flavobacterium sp.
AAACCCTAAAACAATAGCTCCCAAAAATAAAAATTGGTAAATCCATTTTAGTTTATCGTAGCTTAATAATTTTGTGTACCATTGTTTTTTAAAAAACACTATTAAAACAACTTTAAAAAACACAAAAACAGAGAGTAAAGCAATAGCAATTTCTTCAAGTTGTACATAATTGTTTATGTAATTACAAGTTCCGAAAGTAAATAATGGTGAAAGTAGTATTCGAGCCAACATATCAATTGTAAACAAAAATAAAGCTGGCTTTAAGTAATTTTTTACTTTATCATTAATTTGTAAATAATTAATTATAAACGAATGAAACAGAGGTACAACAAAAACAAAAAACAAAAAAGGGTGTAAATTTTTTATGTAACAATTGCTTTCTGAAACAAAATTATCTACCAATAAAATTTGAATATTATTTAAGGTAAAAACTATTAAAAACCAGTTTAAGTAATTGGAAGTTAAGTTATTATATTTTTTGTAAAATTTTAAATAGTAGCTAAAAATAATACCAAACAAAATGCCTGCTGAAAAAATAACAGTAAAAACTAGTTTGTAAATTTCCATTTTTTGATAAACAAAATAATTTGCTAAAGTAGTAATAACATTTTTATAAAAATTAAAAAAACTACTTCATTTTTATTAATTAGTAAATCAATAAGGTTGTTTGGTTTGAAAAACTATTCTCATGTAAAACAGTACTAATTGGTATTTTCAATCCGTTTTTCAACAACCATATTATCACTTTTTGAACTAAAAATATACACTTTTCGGCAATTTAATAATGCGATTTTTGGTAGTATTTAATCAAAAGGTATTAATAAACAAGGCATTGATGTGATTTTAAGGGTTGATTAAAAATATAAATATAAAAAAAACGCTCCAGTATACTGGAGCGTTAAGCTTTTAGGCAATCAAAAAATAATATATATTAGTCTTCGATAACTACTACTTGAGCAGCTACTTTACCTTTTCTTCCTTCTTCTTCTTCGAAAGTTACTTTGTCTCCTTCGTTAAGTGATTCTGCTCTTAAACCTGTTGCGTGAACGAAAATGTCTTTTCCGTTTTCGTCATCTGTAATAAATCCGTAACCTTTAGATTCATTGAAAAATTTTACTGTACCTGTGCGCATTGTAAATTGTAATAATTATTAATAATAAACAAATGTACTCTTTAAATTGATACAAAAATTTATTTTGTTAATTTATTTTTTAAATTAATTGACTTGCAGTATTTTGCAGTGTAAAAATTCAATCACTTTTAAAACGGATACATTTGTTATTAATTATTTAAAATCTAACTTTATATTCAACTCGTTTAATTGAGTAACTTCTATTACGGATGGTGCATCAATCATTACATCGCGACCCGAGTTGTTTTTAGGAAATGCAATAAAATCTCTAATGGTTTCCTGCCCGCCAAGTAGTGCTACTAATCTATCCAATCCAAAAGCTAATCCACCGTGTGGTGGTGCGCCAAATTCAAAGGCATCCATTAAAAATCCAAATTGATTTCGTGCCTCTTCATCGGTAAATCCTAAATATTTAAACATTAATGCTTGTGTTTTCTTGTCGTGAATACGAATAGATCCTCCTCCAATTTCATTTCCGTTCAAAACCATATCGTATGCATTGGCACGAACCGCTTTTGGATTGGTTTCCAATAAATCCATATCTTCTGGTTTTGGCGAAGTAAAAGGGTGATGCATAGCGTGATAACGACCACTTTCTTCATCAAATTCTAATAAAGGAAAATCGACAACCCAAAGTGGAGCAAATTCGGCTGGATTTCGCATTCCTAGGCGTGTTGCTAATTCCATCCGTAAAGCAGAAAGTTGACCACGTGTTTTATCGGCAGGTCCAGAAAGCACAAAAATCATATCACCTGATTTGGCATTTGTTAATTTTGCCCATTGTTTCAAATCGTCTTGGCTATAAAATTTATCTACAGATGATTTAAAAGTCCCATCTTCATTACATTTTACATAAACCATTCCAGTTGCGCCAACTTGCGGACGTTTAACCCAATCAATTAACCCGTCAATTTCTTTTCGAGTAAAATCTCCTGCTTTTGGAACTGCAATTCCAACTATTAATTCAGATGCATCAAAAACGGGAAAATTTTTGTTTTTTGCAACATCATTTAACTCGCCAAACTTCATTTCAAAACGAATATCGGGTTTGTCATTTCCGTAGGTTTTCATTGCGTAATCGTAAGTAATTCTTGGAAATTCGGCTACATCAATTCCTTTTATCTCTTTTAATAAATGTCGTGTCAAACCTTCAAAAACATTCAAAATGTCTTCTTGTTCAACAAATGCCATTTCACAATCAATTTGTGTAAATTCTGGTTGACGGTCGGCTCGCAAATCTTCATCGCGAAAGCATTTTACTATTTGAAAATATTTATCCATTCCGCCTACCATTAACAGTTGCTTAAAGGTTTGAGGCGATTGTGGTAAAGCATAAAATTGACCAGGATTCATTCTTGAAGGCACTACAAAATCACGAGCACCTTCGGGAGTTGATTTAATTAAATAAGGTGTTTCTACTTCGCAAAAATCCAAATCGGATAAGTATTTACGAACTTCCATAGCAACTTTATGACGAAAAAGCAAAGAATTTTTTACTGGATTTCTGCGAATATCTAAATAACGATATTTCATCCGAATGTCTTCACCTCCATCGGTCTCATCTTCAATAGTAAATGGTGGCGTTATTGATGCATTTAAAATTGTTAATTGTGAAACCAAAATTTCAATTTCGCCTGTTGTAATGTTCAAGTTTTTTGATTCTCGCTCAATTACCGTTCCTTTAACCTGAATTACAAATTCTCGCCCTAAAGTTTTAGCCAATTCAAAAACCGACTTTTCTGTTCTTCCTTCGTCAAAAACCAATTGTGTAATTCCATATCGATCACGTAAATCGACCCAATTCATAAAACCTTTATTACGGCTTTTTTGAACCCAACCAGCAAGTGTTACTTCTTGATTTACGTTTTTAGCGGAAAGTTGCCCGCAGGAATGACTTCTATACATTTTATTGAATTTTAAAATGCAAATATACTTTTTTAGTTAGGAGTTTAAAAGTTTAGTGATTTAAAATTATAAATCACAAAAGTTAAAAAA
>JAYUFJ010000477.1:0-3115 GCA_043738775.1 Flavobacterium sp.
TTTTCGCCTTCTTTTTGAGTACAATAAAACTCGTGATGTTCGGTTTTTAAATAATTTGAAATAGTTTTTGCAAAAGGTGCTTCGTTGTTTCCTGCTTCAAACCCAATAGTAAATGTTTTTATAGAACTTGAAGTGTTTTTTTGTAAAATAGCGGTAACTAAACTACTATCAAAACCACCACTTAAAAAAACTCCGAGTGGAACATCGGCAATTTTTCGATAATTTACTGCCGATTCAAGCAAGTTATGTACTTCAATTTTGGCCTTTTCAAAGGTGATATTTTTTAATTTTGATTTAGAATAGACTTCATTAATATTCCAATAACTATGAATTACAAACGATTTTGAAGCTAAATCCAATGTGCCTACACTAGCCGAAGGCAATTTAAAAACATCATTATAAATGGTTAACGGAACCGGAATGTAAGCATATTTAAAATAGCTATTTACAGCTTGTGGATTAATAGTTTTTTCAAATTTTGGATGCGAAATTAAGGCTTTTAATTCGCTTGCGAACAAGAACAAATTATCTTTAAAGTAATAATACAATGGTTTTACACCAGCTCTATCGCGTATGAAAATAATTTTTTTAAGATTTTTATCATATAAAACAATTGAAAACATCCCGATAAATTTACTAATACATTGCTCGCCCCATTGTTCATAGGCGTGAAGTATCATTTCGGTATCGGATTGTAAATCAAAATGATGTCCTAAAATTTTTAACTCGTCAACAATTTCTTGAAAATTATAAATTTCGCCATTAAAAATAATGCTAAAATTTTTATAATTCATTGGTTGATTTGCCTTTTCAGATAAGTCAATAATTGACAATCGGGTGTGAGCTAAACCAATTTGAGCATTTGATTCGTCAAATATAATAGCTGTATTGTTATCTGGACCTCGATGATGTAGGGTTTGAATCATATCAACCAAATTTTTTTGATTGGATGATTTTTGAAAATCAATAAATCCAGAGAATCCGCACATAAATTAAGATTTTTTAAATAATTTGATTATTTGATTAAAATTTAAAAAATTAAATAAAAACAACTGACAAAAGTAAACAAATCCGAACAAAATAAAGGCTTCAATTAATCGAATAAAAATAAAATGATTTTTAAAAAAATAAAAGTCACAAAAAAATAATATTCCGCTTGAAAAACCAGTTATTAACAAAACCTTTAAAATATCTTTTAATCGATTTATTAGTGGATAATGAATCAATTGCTTTAGGTAATATTGAAATATTAAATAATCGATAACCGATAATATAAATTGACTCCAAAGCAAAATTTTCAATCCGAATTGAAAAGCGATTACTAAAACAACAACAGCAAATGCAATTCTAACAAATTCAATTTTTAATACCAAATCACTTCTTCCTAAACTGCTAATTACATTTGCATTATAACCGTTTACAGAAAATAAAATTGCAGAAGTTAAAATAATTTGAAAATATGAAGCTGCAAAAAGCCATTTTTCGGTAAATAAAAAAATAAAAATGGGTTGCGCCATTATAATTAAAAATAGCAATAATGGCGTAACTGTTAAAAATATATTTCTAATAATTTTTATGTAAACTCTTGAAAAATTTTCTTTGTTTTCACTAATTGTTGCCAAAATGGGATAAGTAACCTTGTTTACAGAGTTTATTATTGAATAGACAGAAATATTTCGCATTGAATCGGCTCGAGTATAAAAACCCACAATTGTTGGGTTGTATATTTTACCAAAAATAACTTGATAAACGTTTACAAAAAAAGCATTTAATAAATTGGTAATCATTAATTTATAACCAAAATTAAAGTGAAATTTAAATTTTAATTTGTCAAAAACCAATTCGGGTTTCCATTTTGAAAAATACCAAGTTTGAATGCAAATTAAAAATAAAGTGGTTAACGATGCAAAAACCAAGCTCCAAACTCCATAATTTTTTGTAGCCAAAAAAACACCAACTATACCACCAATTAAAGAAGCTGGCAAATTTATTAACATTAAAATTTTAAACTTTAGCTGTTTTGTTAAAATTGCATTTTGTACGGATGCCAAACCAGTAAAAAAAAATGAAATTCCATATATTTTAATAATTTTTTCTAAAATTGGTTGGTTATAAAAATGGGCGATAAAAGGTGAAGCGATAAACAAAATAACATATAAAATTATAGAAACCAGTATGTTGGCATAAAAAATTGTTGAATAATCTTTGGAGTCAGCATTGGTAGTTCGAATTAAAGATTGCGAAAGTCCAGCTTCTAATAGAACATTTCCAATTGTAAAAAAAACATAAATCATTCCCATTATGCCAAAATCTGCTGGTAAAAGCAATCTAGCTAATAGAATTGATAATACAAAACCAAGTATTTGATTGGCTATTTGTTGCCCAAAACTCCAAAAAAATCCGCTGGCTAATTTTTGTTTTAAACTCATTTTTTAAATTATTTAGCGATTTTTTTTTATAATTAATATTAAAAAAAATAAAAATTTAATATTTAAAATGGTCTTAAAAACATAAAATTTAGAGTTTGTGGTTTTCAATTTTATTGGTAAAAATTTATCATTAAAATAATTATTATAATGAGTTTTTACTTCATTTTTGGTATAATTATATTTTAATAAACTATAAAAAAAGCCCATAATACTTGATTCTAAAACAAAATTAATGCTTTTTTTATCGGAATTTGTCAAAGAGTCGGTTAACAAAAATTGATTTAGGCTTTTATGAACCACTGTTGTATCAAAAGCTAATTTTAAAATATTATCTCTTGTTCGGTTTCGTGATGTTGAATTTGAATTTTCAAAATAATTATACAATTTTACGTTGTAATAAACAATAGTTTTTGCAAAGCTAAAATAACGGATAGAAAATTCTAAGTCTTCAATATTTTTTATGTTTTCAATAAATCGTAAATTATTATTTTTTATAATTTCGTTATCATAAATCATAACCCATAAAAAGTAGGGTTTATTACTTTTAAGGTACTCTAATCCTTGAAAATATTCGACTTGACTGCTATTAGCATCTGTATTTATGGTGGTTTTTAAATTATTTTGATTTACTTTGAAGTAATTAAATCCAATTGTTTTTGATTCATTATTGGAAAACAAGAAATTTT
>JAYUFJ010000478.1:0-8612 GCA_043738775.1 Flavobacterium sp.
TTGAATAAATTGGTTTTGAATTTCCAAACCCAGTAAATGACAATCGTGATTCATCAATACCTAATGAAACCAAATAATCGACAATAAATGAAGCTCTAAATTTTGATAATTCCAATCCGTTTTCAAGTAAATTACAGCAAATATGTCCTTGAATTTCAATTTTCATAGTTGGTTTTTTAACTAAAACATCAAAAAGTTCATTAATTATGGGGTACGATTCGGGCAAAACCTCATCGGAATTCAAATAAAAATTAATATTAGTTAATTTAACGTAATCGCCTTTTTTACTATTTTCGAAATAAGAAGCAACAGGAATTTTAACAATTTCTTCTTTAATTTTTCTTCCAAATGGGTCCAATCCTTTTGGTGCTAACTGATTTTTTTTGGGTTTTTCAACAACTAATGTTTTATATTCAAATACAACTTTACGATTCTCAGCTTGATTTTTTGATTGTTCAAAATCTTTTCCGTTTGCGATAATACTTAAATTATCAACTATTTTTATTGAATTAGCATCTAAAAAATTTAATACATTATGAATTCGTTTTAAAGACAACTCTTTATTAAAATTACTTACATCTACACTATCGCAAAAACCTGATATTTTTAAAATTTCTGCTCTTGGGTTTTTCGCAATCCAAATAAAAAGATTTTTTTCAGCTGTTTTATTCGGGAAATCGCTCCCGAAATCAAAATAAACTTCGTAACTGTTTTGAGCAATTATTGCGGTAATTTGGAACAAAAAAAACAATAATATAAGTATTATTTTATTCATTATTTAAAATTAAAATTTCAACTCTTCTATTTGCTGCTCTTTCTTGTTCATTTTTTTCGGGTAAAGCAAAAATTGGGTTTGAGCTACCAAATCCTTTGTAGGTCATTCGTGATTTTTCTATTCCTTTAAATACTAAAAAGGTATAAATTGCTTTAGCTCGTTCGGTTGATAAATTCACTCTATCAATAGGTTGACAACATAAATTACCTTGAATTTCTATTTTTAGTTTCGGATTTTGCTTCATTACCAAAAATAATTCATACATTTTAGAACGTGACATATTAGTTACAATAAATGTATTTATTACAAAGTTTAGATTTTCGAGTTTTAATTTTTCTCCACTTTTAGATTCATCAATTTGTTTCATAAAATTGACATCTAGATTAATGTTTTCAACCGTTCCGTCGGGGTTTTCAAATTGCATTTTACTAGGAAAACTTCTAATTTCTTTTAAAATTGGCGCATTTTCGATAGGTTGAATTCCTAGAATTTCATTTTCGCGAATTAAATCTTTTTTTAGTAGATAAAAAATTGTAACTTTTCTATTTTCAGCTTTGTTTTTTGATTGTACAAAATTTTCGCCAAAACTTCGAGTTTTAAAATCTTCACGAATTTTTATTTTATTATTTACTAAATTAAAAACAAAATTAACCCTTTTTTTTGCCAGTGAATCATTGAATTGATTGGTTCCATCTTCGTCTGTATAACCATTTATTGCTATAATTTTAACATCGCTATTTTGTGAAATCCACGATTGTAATTTTTTGGTCTCGATTCCAGAAATGTCAAATTTATTGCTATTAAAAAGCAGAGTGAATTGTTGTTGACTGTAACTTAATAAATTACAAATTATGAAAATAAAAACTGAATTTGATTTCATTATAAAATTTAAAATACTAATTTAGTAAAATAAATTTATATTTAGTTTAATATACTTATTTTTCATTCATTGATATTTGTAAAGTACTTGTAAATATTTTTTATGATTTGTTTTAAAAAACCTAAAGAAGATCAAGTAATACGCTCAAATAAAAAAACCTGCAAGAAAATATTCAAGCAGGTTGTTGATTAAGTCCAATAAATAAAACTTATCTAGTAAACAATAGTTCTCTGTATTTAGTCAATGTCCATATTTCGTCATCAACTAATAATTCAAGTTTGTCGCAGTGTTCTCTAATGTCTTCAAAGTAAGGTTTTACTTTATCGCAATAAGATTCTGCCATTTTTTGAACATCGGTTATAACATTTGCTTTTTTACGAGCTTCAGTCATTTTTTCAACTTTAGTATTAATTCCTTCAATATGTTCAGAAATTTCACGAATTAAAACAATCTGTTCTTTACCTATTTTTTCAAATTCTGAACCAAAAATTTCTTTTAATCCACGCACATTTTCAATCAATGTATTTTGATATCGAATGGCTGTTGGAATTACATGATTTCGAGCAATATCGCCCAAAACTCGTCCTTCAATTTGGATTTTTTTTGTATATTCTTCCAATTCAATTTCATAACGTGCTTCTACTTCAACATGATTCATTACGTTTAACTCTTTAAACAAATCGAATGCTTTTTGTGAAATTTTTGCTTTTAAAGCCAACGGAGTTGTTTTATGATTACTCAATCCTCGTTTTGCAGCTTCTTTCTCCCATTCTTCACTGTAACCATCGCCTTCAAAAAGAATATTTTTGGTAGTTTTGATGTATTCTCGTAGTACATTAAAAATAGCTTCGTCTTTCTTTAAATCTTTAGTTTCTATTAAAGTATCAACTTCTATTTTAAAATCTCGCAATTGTTTTGCTACGATAGAATTTAATGTTGTCATAGCATTGGCACAATTTGCAGATGAGCCAACAGCACGAAATTCAAATTTATTTCCAGTAAAGGCAAACGGCGAAGTTCTATTTCTGTCGGTATTATCTAAAAGCACATCTGGAATTTTTCCAACGACATTTAATTTTAAATCGGTTTTTTCTTCTGGCGATAATTTTCCAGTTGAAACTCCCTCTAAATCGTGTAAAACTTTGGTCAATTGTTGACCAATAAATACCGAAATAATAGCTGGTGGAGCTTCGTTTGCACCTAATCGATGATCATTACTTGCAGTTGCAATGGCAGCGCGAAGTAGTTCTTCATAATTATCAACAGCTTTAATTGTATTAATAAAAAACGATAAAAATTGCAAATTACTCATTGGAGTTTTTCCAGGACTTAATAAATTAATTCCAGTGTCGGTAGCCATACTCCAATTGTTATGTTTACCCGATCCGTTAACTCCTTTAAAAGGTTTTTCGTGAAACAATACTTTAAAATCGTGACGTTCCCCTACTTTTGACATAACATCCATAAGTAATGAATTGTGGTCGACGGCCAAATTAGTTTCTTCAAATATTGGTGCCAATTCAAATTGATTTGGAGCTACTTCATTATGACGCGTTTTTACGGGAATTCCCAATAACATACATTCTTCTTCCAACTCTCTCATATAACTTAAGGCACGAGACGGTATTGACCCAAAATAATGATCGTCTAATTGTTGTCCTTTTGCTGAAGTATGTCCTAATAATGTTCTACCTGTCATCACTAAATCAGGTCGAGAATTGGCTAACGAGGAATCTACCAAAAAATATTCTTGTTCCCAACCCAAAGTTGCAGTAACTTTTTTAACGTTTTTATCAAAATATTTACAAACATCGGTTGCAGCTTCATCAATTGCATTTAATGCTCTTAATAATGGGGTTTTATAATCTAATGCTTCACCTGTATAAGATATGAAAACTGTAGGTATGCAAAGCGTGGTACCAAAAATAAAGGCTGGCGAAGTTGGATCCCAAGCTGTATAACCTCGGGCTTCAAAAGTATTTCGAATTCCACCATTTGGAAACGATGAAGCATCTGGTTCTTGCTGCACTAATTGTCCGCCCCCAAATTTTTCAAGCGAATCAGATCCATCATAAGAAGTTTCAAAAAACGCATCGTGCTTTTCGGCAGTTGATCCTGTAAGTGGCTGAAACCAGTGTGTATAGTGAGTTACTCCTTTACTCAACGACCATTCTTTCATTCCCATTGCAATATAATCTGCAAGTTTTCGGTCAATTTTTGTACCGTGCTGTACCGCATCTTTAACGCCTTTATAAGCATCAGAAGTCAAAAACTGCTTCATTGCTTTGTCATTAAACACATTTGCTCCAAAAATTGCTGATTTTCGACCTGATTCTTCAAATTTTACGGGTTTTCTACCCGATGCTTCTTTTAATGCTTGAAAACGTAAAGTTGCCATAATTTTAAATTAAAAATTTTATACCCTATTTATTTTGCACAAAGATATAAATATTTTAATTAAAAATAATTTTTACCCCTAAAATTTTAGGGTTAAATTGAAAATAATAAATAAATTAAAATTCGATAGGTTTAATTTATCATACTTACTATTTGAAAAGCTGGTTTTTAAAAAATCAATAGTAATTTAAAAAAAAATTTTTTTTTTGAAATGATAAATGTAATAATCCGTGGCAAAACTTTTTAAATCTTTATATTAAGACTTTTAAAATTTGGATTGAAATAAATTGAAAACTAATTTTTTTGAAATTTTGAAATAATTTACTAGTCGATTTTTGGAATTAGCTTTTTCAAATTTCTTAAAAAACCTTATCTTTACAAAAACCTTTTTTATGACTGTTTGGATTGTTTTTATAATTTCAATTTTATCATTTTTAGCACTTGATTTAGGTGTTTTTAATAAAACACCTCACCAAATAACTTCGAAAGAGGCAGGAATTTGGACTAGTATTTGGATTGTATTATCAATTATTTTTTCTGTAGTGATTTATTGGTTGTATAGGAATAATTTAATCGATAATCCTACTAAAATACTTCCAAAAGTAGCCTCAATTAAGTTTATTACTGGTTATTTAATTGAACTTTCATTGAGTGTTGATAATATATTTGTAATAGCAATTATTTTTTCATCCTTTAAAATTCCTTTGATATATCAACATCGAGTTTTATTTTGGGGAATTATTGGCGCAATAATTTTTAGAGGATTGATGATTTTTTTCGGTGTAATGCTTGTTAGAGAATTTGAATGGATGACTTATATTTTTGGTGGATTTTTAATTTTTACAGCAATGAAAATGTTATTTACAAATGAAGAAGAAGATTTTAAGCCCGAAAATTCAAAGGTTTTTAAGTTTATCAATAAAATTATACCAGTCTCAACAGAAATTAATAGTGAACATTTTTTTGTGAAACAAAATTTAAAAAATTTAGCAACACCTTTATTTGTAGCCTTAATTGTTATTGAAGTTATGGATATGCTTTTTGCGCTAGATAGTGTTCCTGCTATTTTAGCAATTACCGCCGATCCGTTTATTGTTTTTAGTTCTAATATTTTTGCGATTTTAGGTTTGCGCTCTATGTATTTTTTCTTGGCAAATATGTTGGAAAAATTTAGTTATTTGGAATACAGCTTGATTGCAATTTTAACTTTTGTGGGTTTAAAAATGTTGATTCAACTTTACCAAGAAATTCCTGAATGGATTTCGTTGACTTTTATTGCTTTTTCTCTTCTTTTTGGAGTGTTATATTCTTTATACATTGACAAGAAAAAAAATATATAAAAAGGAATTCTTTCGAATTCATAAATTATTTGTGATTTTTTCTTAAACTTTGATAACATCTTTTTCAGTAACATTTATTGAATTCATAACATCTGTAATGTTACTAGTATTCATTTTATTTCCAAACTGACCAGGAATTACAACAATTCTAAATACTTGTCCCAATCGAAAATTTGAATTTAAAGTCGATAAATTATTACCCTGAATAAAAACATTGACATCAAATTTTGTAAAATCAAAATTATATTCGAAATCAAAAGTGCCATTAGATAAAAAATATTGTTTTGGTAAAATAGTCCAAATGTCTTGATTTTGAGATGTTAATCCAGAAAGACGATAAACCAAAACGTGATCGGAAGGTAAAATTTGTTGAGGAAAAACAAACAATCTACCATAGTTATTAGATGCTTGAAAATTAGTGTTTGAAATTTCAAAAACTAAACTTTCAGCACTAAACCCATTTTGACCTGCCGGACCTGGAACTGTATCTTTTACGGAACAACTAGATAAAAAACTAAGAATAGTGATTGTGAAAATTGTGGCTAATTTTTTCATTTTTATTAATTTTAAGGTTTAATATTAGATTTCAAAAATCAGTCCAAAAAAATACTTTTAAGAAAACTTTAATACAATCTATAATATAACTAACTTTACGTTTATGAAACTATATATGATAATGCTGGGATGCCGTCCTGAAGGAAGATTTACAGAGCAACACGATATTTTTTTTGGAATTGCAAATTCAATAAAAGAATTGGTTCCAGAGTTTAAAATTTTTTGGAAAAATGCAGGTTCTATTCACATTGATGCTTGGCGTGAAATTACCAATGTTGATAATTTTAAAATTGAAATTGTTGAAAAAGGGATTTCTGAAATATCAAATAAAAATTTATTTTTTATCAATTTAGGTGGTTATAAAGAAAATGAATTTGAAGAATATCATTATAAAATTATAACCGTAGCGCAAACTTTAGCAGAAGCTCAAAAAAATTCGAAACAAACAACTTTTTTTAAGCATTGTGGTTTTGGTGTAAATGCAGTTTCTCATATTGATGATAAATTTGGTATTGACGTTGATGATTCATTCAACGTTAAAGAAATTTTAATGCCCGTTTTTAAAAATAATTTTGATTTGAAAATTACAGAATCAAAAGAAATTTTACCAAAAGACACATTGCATATTGGCTACGTAAAACTTGATAAAATTCAATAAAAAAGTAACGCAATTACAAACGAAAAATTAAAAAACAAAACGCTTTCGGATCACAATTAGAACAAAAATAAAGAAAGTATAAGTAATAAAAAACGGAACAATAAATTCAATCCAACCTAAAGGCAACATAATTGAAATTAAAAGCAATTGAAAACCCAATCCATATATTGATAACAAAGTCATAAACCAATTTGGAAATGTTTTTACTTTGTAAGCATCTTTATCTAAAAAGTGAATGATTTTATCAAAAACTCCATATACAATAATATAAATTTTAAATAAAACATTTACCAGTTTTTGACTTTCACCTAATAGCGCTTTCGGTGTTTTGTATTCAAAAATCTTACTTGTTGTATCACCACCAACCGATTTATTTCGTAAAATAACGTAATAATAGTTGTACAATGTTCCTTGTAATTGAATTCCGAAAAAAGCTAAAAAAGTAAACCAAATGTTAGTATGAGAAACATAACATATCATCATAAAAAACATAAAATTTAAAATAATATCAAAAACACTGTCTAAATAGCGACCAGAATAAGAAGGCGTTTTTTTTAATCGAGCTAATTCTCCATCGGCAGCATCTATTCCCGATTTTAAAATTATAAAAAAACCAGCCCAAAAATAATGTTGCTTTAAGATACAAAAAATTGCAATCAATCCAGAAATTCCAAATAATAAAGTAACGTGAATTGGAGTAAAACGGGTGTTTTTTAAAGAATTGGCTAACAATTTTCCAAAAGGTCTCCCATAATCGGACAAATCAATAAATTTATCTTGTTTGGCAAGTTTGGACATTTAAAAAATTAAAAAAGTAAAAGACAATATAGTCAAAATGCAAAGTTACTATAAAATTACAATTAATTAATTTTATAGTAACTTAAATAAAGTAAACAGAAGTTAAAAATTTAAAAATAAAAATCAATTCAATTCAAAATTATTAAATTAGCATTTAAATTTATAATTTAATAACATTAATTAAAAGTAATTATGGCCATTGCAAGTTTAAAAATAATTGATGCTTTAAGAAAAACTGCCAACCAATTAGAAAAAGGTTCGCGCTACGAATGGGGACATATGGGTAGTTGCAATTGTGGAAATTTAGCACAAACAGTAACTTCATTTTCAAGAGCCGAAATTCAAAAATTTGCTTTAGAAAAAAGAGGTGATTGGAACGAACAATTATTGGATTACTGCCCTACGAGTGGATATCCGATGGATTTAATAATTGAAAAAATGATTGATTTTGGTTTTTCAAAGCAAGATTTACGCCATTTGGAATGGCTTTCGGATACGGAAATTGTAAACGAAGTTTTAAAAGATAAATCAATTTCACATTTAAACAAAAACTCAAAACTTGACACCATTTTGTATTTAAAAGCATGGGCAAACATGTTGGAAGACAAACTGATTGAACCAATTAAATTGAATATACATCAAGATAATTTAGTGAAATTTTAAATTAATATTAACACTAAAATTTTGAAATTCGCAAAAAATTAATTCTGTGAATCATTGTTGATTGTTCTAGATTCCAAAATTAAATAAAATTGAACTCCGAAAAGCAATGAAGCAATTGTTAAATGAATAGGTTGCGATGCGAACGGAAAATCAAAATAATACATTGCCGCTCCAGTTAAAATTTCGAATCCGATCAAAATTAAAGCCCAGTTTAACTTTTTGAAATTTAAATTTAATTTTCTGTTTTGATAAAACAAATAGCAATTTAATGCTAAGACCAAAAGCGAAAAAGAACGATGAATATAAAATATCAACTTCGGATTTTGCAACCATAATACAGACTCTGTTAACCCATTTTTAATTAATTCATCAATAGTTTGACGAACTTGAGTTCCCATAACAATTTGAATGACAGTTAAAAAAAGAGCTACTAGTAAAATATTTTTATATTTAAAATTAGGAATTACTTGAATATTATTTTTTAAAACTTCAATCCTAGAATTGAAAATTATATATAAAATTAACGCTACAATAAGCAAAGCTACA
>JAYUFJ010000479.1:0-3104 GCA_043738775.1 Flavobacterium sp.
ATTTTAAAGAAGTTTTTGAAGCCTATGAAAATTCAAGTGACGTGCATCATACTGTTGCTTCAATAAAATTGTTATCATTATTTTATCAACTCAAAGAATTTACATCTGCATTCAATCAATGGGAAGAAGGATTTTCATCGCCACAGCAAATTTTATTTCAAAAATTCAAACAAGTTGTAAATAATTTTTATTTAGAAAAAAGAACTATCGAAGAATATGCCGAAATACTTTTTGTAACCCCAAATCATCTTTCGAAATCTGTTAAAGCCATTTCAAACAAAAACGCACTATCATTTATTAACGAAAGAATAATGACCGAAGCAAAATCTATTATTCAATTTACAAATTCAGATATTGCAGAAATTGCCTATCAACTAAATTTTTCTGATCCAGCGAACTTTGGTAAATTTTTCAAAAAACATTCCGATTTGACACCTTTGGAATATAGAAAAAAATCTACTGCGAAGTAATATACCATTTCAAACTACTTATTGACCATTCTAACTTTTTATTACATTATAAATTTGTCCTATCAAATTATAATAACATTTTAAAAAATAAAAAATGAAAGTAGCAATTTTAGGAACAGGCATAGTTGGAGATACTATCGGTTCAAAACTAGTCGAACTTGGTCATAATGTAATGATGGGTTCACGAACATCTAACAATGAAAAAGCAATTGCCTTTGTAAACAAACACAATGGCAAAGCAACAGCAGGAACTTTTAATGAAGCAGCAACCTTTGGAGAAATTATTTTTAATTGCACCGCAGGAGCCAACTCAATTGAAGCCTTGAAACTTGCAGGCGAAAATAATTTAAACAATAAAATTATTGTTGATGTTGCAAATGCACTCGATTTTTCAACAGGTACAACTCCAACATTAGCGTTAGTTAACACCACTTCGTTGGGCGAAGAAATACAACTGCAATTTCCAAATTCAAAAGTAGTAAAAACACTTAATACAATGTGGTGTGGTTTGATGGTCAATCCAGCATTAATAAACAATGCCGACCACGACAATTTTATTTGTGGTAACAATCCAGATGCAAAAGAAATTGTAAAAGACATTTTAAAATCGTTCGGTTGGTTCAATAAAAATATTTTAGATCTTGGCGATATTACTAAAGCGAGAGGACCAGAAATGTATTTGCCTTTGTGGTTTCGAATTTGGGGCGCGACTAATAATGGTGCTTTTAATATTAAAATAGTGAGTTGAAATTAACCATTGCAAGCAAGAAATTGACCATTCAACAACAATAATCTAAAGTAATTTTACATCATCAAATAAACATAAATTTTAAACAAATTAAAAAAAACAAAATGAAAAACACAATCTTAATTTCAGGAGTTACAGGAGCAATAGGTGGAGCATCAGCATTAGAAATTGCTAAAACAGGAGCAACAGTTGTATTGGTTGCCAGAAACAAAAATAAGTTAGAACAATTTAAAAGTGACATTATTCAAAAAAGTGGCAACCACGATATTGACATTATTGTAGCCGATTTCTCGGATATTGCATCAGTAAAAAATGCAGTTACAACGTTCAAACAAAAATACGATCGTTTAGATGCTTTGGTAAATGTTGCTGCAGTTTATAATGGAAAAAGAGAAACAACAAAAGACAATTTAGAAGCAATGTTTGCTATTAATCATTTGGCACCATTCATACTAACCAATGGTTTAATTGATTTATTAAAAGAAAGCAAAGGAAGAGTAACAACAGTTACGGCACCATCTACAACAAAATTAAATTTTGACGATTTGCAAGGTGTCAAAAAATTCAGTGCATTGAGTGGTTTTGGTGGTTCAAAAACAATGAATTTAATGTTTACTTATGCGCTTGCAAAACGTTTAGAAGGAACTGGAGTTTCAGCAACAGTATTGCACCCAGGAGTGGTAAAATCTGATTTGACAAAACAAATGCCAGCAATTTTAAAATTCATTTTTGGGCTGTTTGAAAGCAAACCAGACAAAGCCGCAGCAATGCTTACCGCACTTGCAACTGACAAGAAATACGAAAACGTAAATGGTAAATTCTTTAAATATGATGGCAAAGAATTAAAATCATCAAAATATTCTTATGACCGTGAATTGCAAGAAAAACTTTGGGCAGTTAGCGAACAATTAGCAAAATAATCCAAAATAGAAAGCACATTTAAGAACTTAAATGTGCTTTCTATTTTATTTAAAATAAAACAGATATGGAAATAATTAAACTGCTTTTTACTTTACTTTTTGGCATTTTTATGATAGGGAACGGGATGTATCATTTTTCTAATCCAAAAACCTATTTTCCGTTTATTCCAAACTTTTTACCAAAAAAAACAATAAATTATTTGGTGGCAACAATAGAAATTCTAGTTGGGATTTCTGTATTTATCCCACAAACACTAAATTTTGGAACAGGCATCATATTTATAATGATGTTGGGGTTTTTACCCATTCATATCATTGATGTTTTTAGAGAAAACCCATTAATTGGCACAAAACAAATGGCTTATCAACGAGTAGTACTTCAACTTGCTTTCGTGCTATGGGCTTGGTTTATTCAGAAAAATTAAAAGATAAAAATGGCACAATTAGTATAATAAAATATGGTTTACGTATTCAAAACATCGGTCAAATTCAAAAAGCAAATTAAACTGATTGCAGCAGTTTTCGACAATAGTAACGAAATTAAAAAATGGAATTTTCTAGGCAATTTAAAATTGTAATTTGACAAGAATAATTACTGATTTACAATTAAACTAAACAAACCGTTCGCACATCAGATCCTTAAACCCACGTATTTTGTGAAGAGAGAATTTTAGGCAAACTGTAAAGTTGGTGAAGTATTTCATACAAGAGAAATCGTTGAAATTAACAGACTTGTTTCAGGTGCTAAATGAAGAGTTATTTAAAAAAAAATGAGTATGAAAAATTCATCAACTATTTTTAAACACATTATTTTAAAAAAAGGAAAGCTTAAAAAAAACCCTCTAATCAAAAAAGATTAGAGGGTTTAAAAAAAGGCGGCGACTTACTCTCCCACAAATTGCAGTACCATTAGCGCAGTCGGACTTAACTTCTCTGTTCGAGATGGGAAGAGGTGAGCCCCGACGC
>JAYUFJ010000480.1:0-3096 GCA_043738775.1 Flavobacterium sp.
AACTAGCGTATACTCACCCCTAAATAAGCAAGATATTGATTCTATCTCGATTCTTCAAAGTGATGTTGCCACTCCTATTTATGGCGAAAAAGGCAAAAATGGGGTTGTTGTAATTACTACCAAATATGGCAAACCTATAAAAAAATAAATGCTAATTTAGGCACGAGAATAACAATATCGAAAAATTTATTTCTCAAACTCTCGAAAGTTCTAAGATTTTTTATTCGCTAAGCTACCCGAGATCACATTGTCTTGAATCCGCTTTCTAGTTCTAATAATTCTTCTTCAGACAATGCACTCATATCAAGCATATCGGCAGCATATTCGTTTTTTAAAGCTTTTATCCATCTTTTTGCACGTTCTGATAATTGAAAATCATCATTCATAAGTCTGCCCCGTAAAAGCAAAATTCCTAAATCGGCACCTTCATATAAATAATCGTCTTCTTGGGTAATTTGCATAAAAAAAGCTTCGTTATCGCCAGAAATAGATTGCCTGCGAGCATCCATTTTTTTGAATTTTATAGTTCCATTGTTTTTCATTTCCCAAATTCCGGATTGCGGTACTTTGGTAGCCAACTCTAGCGTTTTTCGGGTATGTTTAATAACTAATTGGCTCCAACTGTCCATATTTTCAGCTTTTGCCCATTTGTTGGTCAGTTCGTTTACATCAATTGTGTACGGAATATCTAACCATTCTAACATATGAAATAAAAATAGTGGCACATCGGTCATAGCAAATTTCGAATGATTTGTCAAACTACTGACACCAGAAACTCTTGGGTTCAATTCGCCTAAATATATTTCTCCATTGTCTTGATCGATCAAAAAATCCAATTCAAAATAACCTTTATAACCTTCTTTTCGCAATTGGTCACCAAAACGTTGTGTATATATTTTTGCTTTTTCTCTTATATCCTCATTAAAAGCATTTGGAAAAATCTCGTTTCCACACCATCCGCCTTTGTATGGCGTTAACGATTCGAAACCAACTAATTCTGTCATTAATGGAGCAACAATAGTTCCGTGTTGGGTTACACAACCTTCAATTGCTGTTCCTTTGCAGTTAATGCGTTTCATTATTTTTACCTCATCTTCTTTTAAAATTTCTTCTGCATAGGTTTCAAATTCATTTTCGTTTGAAATAAAAAAAGTAGTATGTCCAGAGTCTCCAAAAGCGGTTTGAATTACCAAATGTTCTCCTAGATGTCGAGATATTTCACGCAGTTGGTTGTAGCTAGTTACTTTCGACAAAACATTGGGAACGCAAGCAACACCTGCTTTTTCTGCAATTCGGTTGGTGTTAACTTTGTTGTCTAAATAGGCTCGAAGTTGTGCCGATGGAAAGCAAACATCAAGACCCAAATTTTTAGTCAATTGCTCGGTTTTTTCATTAAACATCAAGAATAATGCTTTACCAGAATCTCCATCTTGTTTTCTTGAATTTATAAAATCAATAACTTCGGGATGGGTTAGCAAGTAATTATTTATATCTTCAATGCTTGTAAAATCTTCGTGTGGCACTTCTGTTGGTGAAAATAAATTTTTATATTGACCTGCATAAGAATCAATATGGCTAATGAATTTAAAATTCGAAATCCATTCGTCAATTCCCATTAAATTAAAATTAGTAGCACTTATAAAATATATTGGAATTTTGTTTTCTAAAAAAAACTGTTTTATTTCGTCGACACCGTTTAGCGTTTTTTGATTTTGATTAGCAATAGACATAAATTATAATTTTATTTTTTTAATGATATTTTTTCAGCAGTTTGAATCGCTTGCATAGCCTGCATTGCACCCATCGCAGAAATTGAATTTTTTCGATTTAACGCTTTTTTTGTAAAAACTTTTAAACCTAAATCGGCACGATAACCGTGAATTTCTTTTACGTCTAATGCCAACATAAATTGAATAATTTCTTTGCTAACCATTTGACCAGGTACCAAAATTGGAAATCCTGGCGGATAAGGAATTACAAAAGATGTAGAAACCAATTCTTTCTGATTTTCTATGGCCAGCAAACAATCGCTTAAAAGGATATATTCGCACAAATCTTCTTCGTATCCTAAAAAGAACGCTTCTCTCAAATTGCCGCCTGGCACTCCGGGTGCTGCGAGAAATGAATTATGAAAACTACTAAAATTTGGTAATGGCGGAACATCTTTTATAAGAGATTGTATTTGTTGTTTAGAAATTTCGGATTCTCGCTTGTTCAACGATCGATTGTTTTCGTCAAGTTCATCGGATATTTGCAAAAGTGCATTTATCAAAAAAGTTACGCTACCTCTTGTTGTTCCAATATTGGTCATCAGTAAAACTGTATTTCTAGAGGTTTTATTGACCTGAATACCAAACCGATCCATCAAATATTTATTTTTAAATACGTCACCAGTAATTCCAGATTTACCAACTGATAATGTAATTTTGGTTGGATCGAGTACAAACTCATCATTTTCCCAAGATTCTTCCATTCGGTTCCAACCTTTTTCTACAGAGTAATATTCACTGTTTCCTGCGGTACGAAATTCTTTTGGAATTAAATCTGTTGGGTCTAAAAAATGAAAATATTTGCTTAATTTTGGATGATTTTTCATTTTAGAACGAAGTATCATTGCCATTTCAATACTTTTTTCGACCAACTCGTAACCTTCTAGTTCGACTTGCCTTCTTCCAGCATCTAAGGAAGCAATTATTTGATAGTTTGCAGATGTGGTCGTATGCGTCATATACGACTCGTGAAACGCATCGGACACGTTTCTACTAAATTCTTCGTCCCAAATTTGTATCATCGAACCTTGACGAAAACTAGACAAAGTTTTGTGTGTGCTTTGAGTTGCGTAAACTCTTATTTTTACCAAATCGGGATTTGGCATTGTAGGTATTTCGCCCGTTTTCAATTTATTAATATGTGCATTGTATTCCTCTCTATAAGCTACGGTTTTGTATTTGTGAAATAATTTTTGTGCAACATACATACTTGTTCGTTGCTTGAAAGTATAGGTGAAACTAGCAAATGCAAACCAAGCTTCGTCCCATAAAAATATCATATCGGGTTTTATTGCCAATACTTCTTCCATTACTTTTTCTACATTAT
>JAYUFJ010000481.1:0-3093 GCA_043738775.1 Flavobacterium sp.
GGAATAAAAAGCGAGCGAATTCATACTTTAACACAACTTTTAAAAGCCTACACATTATTCGAAAAAGACACCGAATATGTTATTATGGACAATAAAATTTTAATAGTAGATGAGCAAACAGGTCGAATTATGGACGGTCGCAGATACTCCGACGGATTACACCAAGCCATTGAAGCCAAAGAAAACGTAACCATTGAAGCTGCAACACAAACTTTTGCTACCATTACATTGCAAAATTATTTCCGTATGTACAGCAAATTGGCTGGTATGACAGGAACCGCAACTACTGAAGCAGGAGAATTTTGGGAAATTTATAAATTGGATGTTGTAGAAATTCCAACAAATCGTGGAATGTCTCGCCAAGATAGAGAAGATTTAATTTATCGTTCGGTTCGTGAAAAATTTAATGCTGTTATTGAAGATGTTTCTGTGCTATCGGCAGCAGGTCGACCAGTTTTGATTGGAACAACATCGGTAGATATTTCTGAAAAATTAAGCCGAATGTTGAAAATGAGAGGAGTAGCTCACAACGTTTTGAATGCAAAAATGCACAAGCAAGAAGCGCAAATTGTAGAAGAAGCAGGAAAATCGGGAGTAGTTACAATAGCTACTAATATGGCTGGTCGAGGAACTGATATTAAATTATCGCCCGAGGTAAAAGCTGCTGGAGGTTTAGCAATTATTGGCACCGAGCGTCACGATTCGCGTCGAGTTGACCGTCAATTACGTGGTCGTGCGGGTCGTCAAGGAGATCCAGGAAGTTCGCAATTTTATGTTTCGCTAGAAGATAATTTAATGCGTTTGTTTGGATCGGAACGAGTTGCCAAAGTAATGGATAGAATGGGGTTGAAAGAAGGCGAAGTAATTCAGCATTCAATGATGACCAAGTCAATTGAAAGAGCCCAGAAAAAAGTAGAAGAAAATAATTTTGGAACTCGAAAACGATTGTTGGAGTATGATGATGTAATGAACGCACAACGTGAAGTTGTTTACAAGCGTCGTCGTCACGCATTGCACGGCGAACGATTGAAATTGGATATTGCAAATATGATGTACGATACCTGCGAAGTAATTGTGGGCGATAATAAAAGTAGAAACGATTTTAAAAATTTTGAGTTTGAATTGATTCGCTATTTTTCAATAACTTCTCCAATTTCCGAATCTGATTTTATTAAAGGTTCGGAAATGGAAATTACAGGCAAAGTGTACAAAGCCGCGATGGAATATTACGAAGAAAAAACGGCTCGAAGTGCTAGAGAAGGTTTTCCAGTAATTGAAAACGTATATAAGTCCGAAGGAAACAAATTCGAAAGAATTATAATGCCTTTTTCTGACGGAATAAAAACCCTAAATGTAGTTACTGATTTGAAGCAAGCATACGAAACTAAAGGTGCTCAATTGGTTTCTGATTTTGAAAAAAATATTACATTAGCAATCGTTGATGAAGCTTGGAAAAAACATTTACGTAAAATGGACGAGTTGAAACAATCGGTTCAATTGGCAGTTCACGAACAAAAAGATCCACTTTTAATATACAAATTAGAAGCTTTTAAATTATTCCGTAACATGTTGGACGGTGTTAATAAAGAAGTGATTTCGTTTTTGTTTAAAGGTGATTTGCCACAACAAACAGTGGTTCAAGAAGAAAAACACATTCGTCAAAAATTAAATTATACCATTACAAAAGAAGATTTTGATGGCAATGAATCAGGAAACAATATTGAAGAACCGCAACAACGTCAAGTTACCGAAACTATAGTTCGAGATTCTCCAAAAATAAATAGAAACGATACAGTAACTATTAAAAATGTTTCAACTGGCGCAACGGAAACTATGAAGTTTAAAAAAGCAGAAAGTTTATTGGCTTCTGGAACTTGGGTGATGGCTTAAATAGTATTTCAATAAAATAAAATCGGCAATTATTTTAAAGTTGCCGATTTTGTTTTAACATTGAAAAAAATAATTTTTTTTTGAAAAAACTTGCTCTTATAGCGCTCTCATTTATTATTGTTTTAGGGACAATGACTAATGCGTTGACTTATATTTCATTTAAATTTAATCAAAATGAAATTTCAAAAACACTTTGTGTACTTCGTACTCAAACAAATAATACTTGTAACGGTCGTTGTGTATTAGCAGCAAAAATTAAAGAACTTAACGATTTAGAAAAAAAACACTCTGCCTCAATTTTTGAAAAACAAGATATAGTTTATGTTGTTTCAAACCAATATTTTTCTAATTTATTTTTAAGACCTCCGTTTTTTAAAAGTAAAATAACTTCATTTTCGGAATCTCAAAATCCGAAAAACATATCCTTAATACTTTTTCGACCACCGATAGTTTAAATTATAAAGAAAGACTTCTTGTTTATTATCCTTTTCGTGAGGGATTCCACTGCATAACTAGACTTTAGGTATGGAATGCAACGAAAATCTCTACCTCGTTTTTTCAAGGTTAACACGACTAATAAAATCTTTAAAATTTAATATTCCAAAAAATGAAAAATATAATTTTAGTAATGCTACTTGCATTACAATTTACCTTTGCTCAAAACCAAACCAAAAAAGATACAATAACCGTCGAAAATTTAAATGAAGTTATTGTAACTGCAAATAGAGGCAATGCAAAACGAAGTGAAGTTCCGTTAGCAATTTCGAAATTATCAACACAAGTTATTAATGAAACTAAAGCTACTTCAATGGTGGAATTAATGAATAAAATTCCTGGAGTTTTAATGGTAAACCTTGGTAATGAGCAACATTCAATGTCAATTCGTCAACCAATGTCATTTAACAATTACTTTTTGTATCTCGAAGATGGTATTCCGATTCATCCGTTGGGAGTTTTTAATCACAACGAAGTTTTAGAAATTAACCAGTTTAACTTACAAAATATTGAAGTTATAAAAGGGCCAGCATCATCACTTTATGGTCCAGAAGCCATTGGCGGAACTGTTAATTACATTTCACTAAAACCTACAGCCGAGCCTGAATTCAAATTCGGATTTCAAACGAACAATTACGGTTATAGAAACTTTCAAGCTTTTGGTAGTGCAACTATTGGTAAATTTGGTTTTACACTTTCGGGAGTTAC
>JAYUFJ010000482.1:0-8554 GCA_043738775.1 Flavobacterium sp.
CACTTTAACAAAGTATATGATATTCCATTTGAAAATATTGGAGTAATTACCGGACCTTGCCACGCCGAAGAAGTTGCCCTTGAGCGATTATCCTATTTAACAATTGCTTGTGGTGATGCTTCTAAAGCTCGAATTATGGCGAAATGCTTGTCGGGAAATTTTATAAAAGCTAAAATTTCTGATGATATTATAGGAACCGAATACGCAGCAATGTTAAAAAACATTTATGCAATTGCAGCCGGAATTGCTCACGGATTGGGCTACGGCGATAATTTTCAATCCGTTTTAATGAGCAATGGTATTCGTGAAATGAAAAAATTTATCCGAAAAGTACATCGAATGAAGCGAAATATTAATAACTCGGCTTACCTAGGAGATTTATTGGTTACTGGGTATTCGGTTTTTTCAAGAAATAGAATGTTTGGCAATATGATAGGTAAAGGCTATACCGTGAAAAGTGCTCAAATGGAAATGAGTATGGTAGCCGAAGGTTATTATGCAGCAAAAAGCGCTTGGGAATTAAATCAAAATTATGGTGCTAAAACTCCAATAATTGACGCAGTTTACGAAATTTTATACGAAGGTAAAAATGCAAAAAATGTATTTAAAAAATTGACAGATAAACTGGATTAAATTAATTAAAACAATTACCTAACAACCACTCCATCAACAAATAAAATCGGAACTTCTTCTGTTTCACTTTCTTTAATGAAGTTTTTCTTGAAAATAAAACTTTTATCGTACAAAGTGTTCTTTATAAAATAGGTTAACATAAACTCATTGTTAAGCTCTAAAACACTTTTTTCAATCATTTCTATTTTAACCACCGAAACTGAGGGTATTTGAGTAAAAGCGTGACGTAAAAGTGAAGTTTTTTTCATTTCACCATCTAATGTTCCAAAGGCTTTTGAAACCACCAAAACACTTTCTAAATCAAAATCGCTGTCGTTTACTAAATAAACATTCCAAACATTTTCGTTAAAATCGTCACTAAACTCATTAATTGCTGCTAAAAAAACATTTTCTACTTTGGGTATATTTATATCGGATTTCATTTAAATAGAGATTTTTAGTTAAAGCATTTAAATTCATAAAGCCTTAAATATTTGACTTAAATTGTTCTAAAAACCGAACATCGTTTTCATAAAACATTCTAATATCGCCAATTTGGTACAACAACATTGCAATTCGCTCCACTCCCATTCCAAAAGCAAAACCAGAGTATTCATTAGCATCAATATTACAGTTTTTTAAAACATTTGGATCTACCATACCGCAACCTCCAATTTCAAGCCAACCAGTTCCCTTGGTAATTCGGTAATCTGTTTCTGTTTTTAAACCCCAATAAATATCAATTTCGGCACTTGGTTCGGTAAACGGAAAATAACTTGGCCGCAATCGAATTTTCGATTTTCCAAACATTTCTTTTGTAAAATATAAAAGTGTTTGCTTTAAATCGGCAAACGAAACATCTTTATCAATGTACAATCCTTCAACTTGATGAAAAATACAATGTGAACGGCTTGAAATAGCTTCGTTTCTAAAAACTCTACCGGGAGAAATAGTTCGAATTGGCGGTTTGTTGTTTTCCATATAACGCACTTGTACCGATGAAGTGTGCGTTCGTAACAAAACATCTGGACTGGTTTGAATAAAAAAAGTGTCTTGCATATCGCGTGCAGGATGGTATTCGGGCAAGTTTAAAGCTGTAAAATTGTGCCAATCGTCTTCAATTTCTGGACCT
This sequence comes from Flavobacterium sp., assembly GCA_043738775.1. Classification (GTDB taxonomy): domain Bacteria; phylum Bacteroidota; class Bacteroidia; order Flavobacteriales; family Flavobacteriaceae; genus Flavobacterium. Next base: position 1,745 of record JAYUFJ010000482.1, read on the forward strand.
TCAGAGACATTGAATCCAATAGTCGAAAAAATATCGATAATTTGATTTTTTACAATTGAAATTGGATGACGAGAACCAATAACTAAAGGCTCTCCAGGTCGAGATAAATCGCCATAAATTCCTTTAATTTCTTGTTTAGAATCTAATTCTTCTTGAATTGCCTTTACCTTTTCTTCAGCAACCGTTTTAAGCATATTAATTACTTGACCAAAATCTTTTTTTTGGTCGTTAGGCACGTTTTTAAATTCGGTAAATAAATCTTTAAGTAAACCTCGTGTGCCTAAAAATTTAATTCTAAAAGTTTCTAAAGCTTCTTTATTTTGGGTGTTAAAGGCTTTTGCTTCTTCGATATATTCTTTAATTCGTTCTGTCATTTTATGCTGAATTTATTTCAGTATTTAATTGTAAAATGCAAATTTAGTTTTTTTTTAATGATTGGTGAAAAAAATATAAGCTCTGTGCTATTGATTAATTACTTGTGTAATAATTATTCAATAAGCTCTTTCTCCAAAAAATAGGTAACTATGGCATCTTTCATTAAAATGGACTGTTCACCAGCTTTTAATGCTGGTAATTCTTCCTTAATAGAGTAATGAGGCCAACCATCTTTATCAACAAAATCAAATTCATAGTAACCATAAGGTTGTAACAATCTACAAATAGCAATGTGCATTAAATTTAGTTTTTCGTCTTTTTTAAACTCTTGTTTTAATTTACCAAGTTCTTGAATACCAATTAAATATATTATAGCATCAAGATCTAAAATGTCACCATCGGCAAATTGATTTGATAAATGATTTACTACTTTTTCCCAGCGCGTTTTTAATTGTTCGTCTCTTGACACGTTAATTATAAATTTAGAGTTTTAAATTTAGTATTTGACTTTAAGTTACTAAATTATTTGTGCAAATATAAGTCGTTTGCTTTTTTAATCTATAATTCTTTTATATTTGTTAAAACAAAAAACTAAATTATGACTTTTATTGATATTTTACTGGGTGTTGCATTAAGTTTTGCGGCTTATAAAGGTATTAAAAACGGTTTATTTGTTGAGTTAGCATCATTAATTTCATTTTTTGTTGGAATTTTTGTAGCTATAAAATTCTCTTATTTAGTTGCTGATGCCATTTCAACTTCAGTTTCTTGGTCGCATAAAACTACTCAAGTAGTGGCTTTTATAGCTACATTAATTGTTGTAGTTATTGCAATTCACTCATTGGCAAAAGTATTTTCAAAAATGTCAAGTTTTGTTTTTTTAGGATGGTTGAATAAATTGGGAGGAGCTGTTTTCGGAATTTTAAAAACAACATTGTTACTTGGTATTTTACTAAGTTTAGTTCAAAAAGTGAATATTAACAATGCATTGATTAGTAAGAAAACGCAAAACGAATCCATACTTTTAAATCCAGTTTTAAAAACGTCAGAAGTTTTGCTGCCAATTTTAACAGATTGGTTTACCGATTTAAAAAACAAGGCTTCGGATAGTTTAAAAAAATAATTTTGAAGCTATTTTTCAGTTAAAGGTAGAAATAGTAGTTAGTTCAGTTTATTCTTTTAGCATAAAAACTGAAAAAAAATTTAACTGCTACATAAATTCTAAATCTTAAAATTCTCTAATCGCCTTTTCCTCAATCCAACCAGTGGTTTCGTCGCTAAGCTGTATTTTTTTCCAATTTGCAATGCTTTCCAATATGTAAACTTTTGTTCCTTCATGCAATGTAAATGAGGTGGTGCTTGATTTTTTTGGTTCAGATTTTACTTCAATTCCGTCGGCAAAAATTATAGCTGGTTTTTCATAATTCAATCGGTTTTTTTCGAAAATTGCTGCAAAAATGGTTGTCAAAATTCCTAGTAGCAATAAAAACATTCCAATAAAAAAGACTCTTTTCTTTAATGTGGTTCCCGAAAAATAATATCCTAAAAAAAACATCAAAAACATAAATGCTTGAATTACAGATATCCAAGCCCAAGTATCAAAATAATAACTTGAAGTAAAGTCTTGAATTAATTTTCCAAAACCTACTTTTGGAATAACTTTTATATCATCAATTGTCATTTTTCTAGCAAATTCTAAATTGGTTTGAATTTCGGCGTCGTTAGGATTTAATTTTAGTGCTTTCTCATAATTAAAAACCGCAGGTGCCACTTTGTGCAACTTATAAAAACAATTTCCTAAATTAAAATACAACTCTGCCGATTCCAATTTTCCGTTTGAAGCTAATTCGTATTCGGTTATAGCTTCTTCAAATTTACTTTGTTGGTATAATCTATTGCCTTTTTCAAAGTTTGTTTCGCCACTTATTGCCCAACTTAATTGGGAAATTAAAATTACTATATAAATTATATTTTTCATTTAATTTGCTTTTCTAATTCAGAAATTATTCTAACCGCTTTTTCAAAATCATTTTGAATAGTTACATTAGTTGATGGAGCATAACGTGCATATTCACAGTTCTCTGTAAGATTTATAAATTCAAAAACCGTTTCGCTATTTGAATTTCTAGATCGTAATAATTCAGAAATTTTTTCTTTGCTCATTTCAGTTGTTTCGATATTTAATTTTGCTTTTAAAAAGTTGTGCATTGCTTTTTCCAAGGCAATATAAAAGGGTTCTTTGTTGTTAATTTGTTTTTTGGCTTCCGATAAATATTTTTTGGCTAATAAATTCGATTTTTTAATTCGATTTCCTACAAAATCCGCATCAAGAGCCTCTTTTTTCTTTCTTAACAAAATTACAAACGGAATAATTAAAAAAGGTAAAAACAATAAGCTATAAAACAACCCTGAACCTAAAAAATCAGGTTTATTAATTGCCTTTAAATTTGTTTTTTGTTTAATAAAAGCAAATGTTTTACTTACTGAAACTGTAATTTTATTGGTTTTATTTGGATTCGTTCCCGCAACATAATTTCCTTCAGAAGCTGTAATTAAAATCTCGGGCGAAGTAATTGTTTTATAACTATTTGAACCCAAATCAAAATAAGAAAACTGCATTGATTTTATAGGATAATTACCTTTCGATTGTGGAATAATTGTGTACTTATCACAACTGTTTCCATTCATTCCTGATAATGGCGTTTGAATATTATCTTTATGTTCGGGGTCGTACATTTCCAATCCCGACGGAACTTCTGGTTTTGGTAACGTAAATAATTTTAAATTTCCAGTTCCCGAAACGCTAACATTTAAGTCCAACGATTCGCCGCTTTTTAAACTAGTTCGGGTTGGAGAAACTTTAAAATCAAATCGCCCTACTGCACCCGAAAAATTTTCTGGTTTACCAGATTCTGGCAACGCCTTTACTGAAATTATTTTGCTTCCTGCAGAAACTCTTTTGGTATCTTCAACTAGTTGATATTGTCCAAAAATATTAGGTCTTCCCGACGGAACTTGTACATCTAAATCTAACGAAAGTGGTTCAATTTCTAATTTACCCGATTTTTGAGGGTATAAAACCACTTTTTTTAATACTACATATCGAAATTGTTGCCCTTTAAAAATGCCTTGTTCGGCAACTAAATTTTTAATTTCAATATTTTGACTCCAAAAATCATTGTATTTAGGCTTATTAACTTCTTTAAAATTAGATATTCCGATATTATTACTAAAATATAATTTATAAACTACCGTTGTTGGCTCATTTAAGTAGGGATTTGCATTTGAGATATCGGCAATTAAATATAAATTATTGTCTATATTTACTGGGGGCGCTTCATTTGGGTCGCGTTCGGCTTGAACGGCATTTCCAACTGTCATTTTTACAGGAAGTGTTTTGTAAACTTGTCCATTTATTTCAACAGCTGCTTGTTTAATATTTAAAGTTCCTTTTTGCAAAGGCATTAAAATATAGATATAAGATTTTTGAAAAGTACTTCGCCCATTTATCCAAGATTGGCTTATTGATTGACTTGGTCCGCCAACTACCCGAAATCCGCAGGCCTCAAAATTTGGTGGATTAAAATTATCACCGTCTTCGTTCATTAAAAATTCTACCCGAAAACGTTCGTTTATTCCAACATAATTTTTACTTACATTGGTCTCAAACTTTACTTGAGCAAACACAATTTGAGTTATAAAAATAAGTATAAATCCTAATCGTTTCATTTCATTAATCTTTTCAAGAGTGCTACAATAAACCCTTAATTTTTAGTATTACCAATCTTTTTCGTTTTTGCTAGTTTTTGCTTTTACCTTTTGAGCATTTACTTTGTCTTGAACTTTCTTTTCTTCGTTATTTACAGCGTCTAGTAAGTTTTGTATCCGTTGTTTGTTGGCACCATTGGGTAGCGGTTGGGGTTTGTCGCCATCGCCTTTGTCCTCTTTATCTTTGCCGTCGGGTTTTTTATCTTTGTTTTTATCTTTATTGTCTTTTTTATCTTTTTCCTCGTCTTTTTTTGGATCTGGTTTGTCTTTTTTGTCGTCTTTTTTATCTTTATCCTTGTTTTTATTTTTGTCGTCGTCTTTCTTTGGCGGATTTTCTTTAAGCATTTTTTTTGCTAAAGCATAATTATAACGTGTTTCGTCGTCTTTTGGATCATTTCTTAAAGCATTTTTATATGCTTCAACAGCATTTGTATAATCTTTTTCGTTCATTAAAGCGTTACCAAGATTATGAAAAGCCTGTTTTTTGTTGGGTTTTGTTTTAGCTTCGTTTACTGCTTTGGCAAATTGTAACTTAGCTTCGCCCGAAAAATTTTGACGGTAAATAGAAGTGCCTAAATTGTAAGATGCAATTGATTTTTTTTTAAATTTTGATTGTGAAATACGGTATTCAGATTCGGCATCGACATAGTTTTTGTCGGCGAAAAAATCGTTCCCTTTTGGTAAATGGGTGTCTTTTTCTTGTGCTAAAGAAATTAAAGGTAAAATAAGAAATAGTATCTTCATCACCAGCCATTTTCTAAATGCAAAAGGATCCAAGATATTCGAATGCTTACTATTATTTTGTAAATCAATTTTCATTTTATGTTTATTTTGCCACCAAGGCACAAAGTTGCTAAGTTTATAGTTTCTGTTGCTCAATAATGGTATATCCTAAATTGTAATAATTATTTTTCTTCATTAAACAAATTTAACTTACGAACCCATTTTGTTTTGGTTTCTAAAAAAAATAAATCTATAAAAAGTAGAAAAAATCCGAGGCCTATAAACCACTGAAATTGCGATTGAAAATTTGCCATTTGTGTGCCTTCAAACTCTGTTTTTTGTATATTTTCTAAGGCTTTTTTTACATATTCGATCACTTCTTTTGTATTGTTTCCATCAACATAACCTCCTTTGGCACTTTTTGCAATTTTGGCTAATACTTCTGCGTTTCTTTTAGTTATTACTACGTTTCCTTCTTTGTCTTTTTGCAAGTTACTGGCTTCGCCAAACTCATTTTTTAAAGGAATTGTACCTCCATTTTCTGTTCCAACTCCAATAGTAATAATTTTTAATCCTAATTTTTCAGCTTCAATTGCTGCATCTTCTGCGTTTTCAGAATGATCTTCTCCGTCAGATATAATAATTAACAATTTACTAGTTTTATCTTTTTTATCAAATTGTTTTGTTGCTAAATCAATTGCTTCGTCAATCGATGTTCCTTGTGATGAAATCATTCCTGGGTTCATTGTTTGCAAAAACATTTTTGCTACACCATAATCGGTTGTTATTGGTAAAACTGGGAAAGCACTGCCCGAATAGGCAATAATTCCAATTCGATCGCTGCCAAATTGATTGATTAATTGTGATACAATTTGTTTGCTTTTTTCTAATCTATTTGGGGCAACATCTTCGGCCAACATACTTTTTGAAACATCAACTGCAAATATAATATCAATTCCTTGACGCTTTACTGTTTCTAATTTGGTTCCCATTTTTGGGTTTATCAATCCTATTATTAAACAAGTTAGCCCAAGTAAAACAGTAATTAATTTTAAAACAGGTTTAAAAGTTGACTTTTCTGGACTTAATTTTTTTATTAAATCTATATCGCCAAATTCACGTTGTTTTTTTCTTTTCCAAAATTGATTGTACAAAAACAGTACCAACAAAATTGGAATAATAAATAGTAAATACAAATACTTTTTTTCGTCTAATTCGTACATTTAATTTCAGATTTCAGATTTTTAGATTTCGGTTTTTACACTGAAACTTAAATCTATATTCTTTTATATAAAGCTTTTAAAAATGGTATTTCGTAATAAAATTTCAATTAACAATAAAATTGCTGCAATCAATACAAATGGTCGAAATTTTTCGTCGAAATCGTAAAACTTTAATTCTTCAATTTCAGAAGTTTCTAGTTTATTAATTTCATCATAAATACTTTTTAATTTGTCGTTGCTTGTGGCTCTAAAATATTTTCCACCAGTGTTTTTTGCAATGGTTTGAAGCAATTTTTCGTCAATTTCAACTTTCATCATTTGATACAAAAACCCGTTACCATTTGGTGCGTATGCATAGGGAAATAATGCCATTCCATTAGTCCCGATTCCAATTGTATATACTTTTATACCGTATTCTTTAGTAATTTCAGATGCTGTTTCGGGTTCAATAAACCCTGCATTGTTTACGCCATCAGTCAGCAAAATAATCACTCGACTCTTGGCTTTGCTGTCTTTTAATCGATTTACGGCTGTTGTTAATCCCATTCCTATACCTGTTCCGTCTTGTAAAACATTGTCGTATTTAATGCTTTTTATTGCTTCTAAAACTCCTGTAACCAGCGACAAAGCAGTAGTTTTAGAAGCAATAAAAAGCATTAAATACGACAATGTTTTACAAGACGGAACAGGTATAGGAATGGGATTAACAACAGCCGTAAAT
>JAYUFJ010000483.1:0-3091 GCA_043738775.1 Flavobacterium sp.
AAAGTAAAAGGTTCTATTTTAGGAAGTTCTAAAACAGGAAGTATTGCTTACATTGAACCCGAAGCAACTTTAAATTACTCTCGAGAATTAAGCAATTTAGAGTATGAAGAAAAACAAGAAATTACTAGAATTTTAAAGCAGTTAACTACAGATATTCGTCCGTTTCACAAACTGTTAATAGAATATCAAGAATTTCTTTCGGATATAGATGTTATTGCCAGCAAAGCAAAATATGCCAACCGAATTAACGGAATTTTACCAACATTCAACAACGAAAAACGATTGTATTTTCGAGATGCATTTCATCCAATATTGTATTTAAATAACAAACTTAAAAACGAAATTACACATCCTCAAACCATTGAATTAAATAAAGAAAGTAGCATAATTGTAATTTCTGGACCAAATGCTGGCGGAAAAACGATATCATTAAAAACTGTAGGGTTGCTGCAATTAATGTTGCAAAGTGGTATTTTAATTCCCGTTCACGAGCGCAGCGAAACTTTTTTATTTGATAGAATTTTAACCGATATTGGTGATAATCAATCTATTGAAAATCAATTAAGCACCTATAGTTATCGATTAAAGAATATGAATTATTTTTTAAAAAAATGTAACGATAAAACCTTGTTTTTAATTGATGAATTCGGCACTGGCTCTGATCCAGATTTAGGCGGTGCTTTGGCAGAAGTTTTTTTAGAAGAATTTTACCATCGTGAAGCCTACGGAATTATAACAACTCATTATACGAACTTAAAAATTTTAGCGAATGAATTGCCAAACGCAACTAATGCTAATATGCTATTTGACGAAAAAACGTTGATGCCAATGTACAAATTGCATTTGGGTCAAGCGGGAAGTTCGTTTACCTTTGAAGTGGCTCAAAAAAATGGTATTCCTTTTGGGTTAATCAATCGAGCAAAAAAGAAAATTGAAGGCGGAAAAGTTCGATTTGATAAAACAATTGCAACGCTACAAAAAGAGCGTTCAAAACTCGAAAAAACATCTATCAATTTAAAAGAAGAAGAAAACAAAGCCCGTGACGAGAGCAAAAAAATGGAAAGTATTAATGCTAAAATTAAAGATAAATTGGAACGATATCAAGAATTGTACGACTCCAATCAAAAAATAATTTACATTGGTCAAAAAATTGAAGATATTGCCGAAAAGTACTTTAATAATAAAAATAAAAAAGAATTACTTGGTGAGTTTTTAAAAATCATTGAAATTGAAAACTCCAAACGCAAAAAAGCAACTGCTAAAGAAATTATTGCAAAAACCATACTTCAAAAAGAAATTAAAAAAGAGGTTGAAGTAAAAGTAGAAGAAATTCGGGTAGAAAAAAAAGAAAAAAAATTAAAAGCAGCTATTATAATTGAAAAACCAAAACCAGTTTTAAAATTAAATGATCGTGTTCGAATGCACAACGGAAAAGCAATAGGAACAATCGATAAAATTGAAAAAAATAAAGCAATTGTAAATTATGGCGTATTTACATCAACGGTTTCAATAGATTTGTTAGAATTTGTAGAGAAAGTAAAATGATGAATTTACCCGAAAATAAAAAAATAATTCTATTCGACGGCATTTGTAACTTGTGTAATGCTTGGATTCGTTTTTTAATAAAACACGATACTAACGATGTTTTTAGATATGTTTCTATTCAATCGAATCTAGGGCAACAAATTATCGAGATGCTTGAAATAGATGTTTCAAAAACTGATAGCATCATTTTATATGAAAAAGAAAAGAATTATTATATTAAATCAAAAGCTATTTTTAAAATAACAAAAACATTAGGTAGATTTTTTTTAATTTTGAATTTATTTTCAATAATTCCAAAATTCATTACAGATTATATTTATGAATTGATTGCCAAAAATCGATATAAATGGTTTGGTAAAAAAGATTTTTGTAGCATTCCAAATAAAGAAAATTTGTCGAAATTTTTATAAGAAGTCGTTTAAACTTTTTTGTTTGAAGCGAAAAATTAGATTTTTTGTTTCAGATTTTAGTTTTTTTTTTTAATGCACAGCATCGTTACGGATTTAAAAAAAAACTGAAATATGAGATAAAGGCAATTTTACAGCCAATTGAAAAAAGTTTAAATTACTTCAATACTTTTATTTACATTCCCAATTAAAATTTGCCACTTTATCATTTAAACCATCAATTAAATTATAGTGCCACCATTCCGAATTTATTGATTTAAAACCGTTATCTAACATTACCTTTTTTAAAAATTTTCTATTTGAAATAATTAAATCCGATAAGTTTTGATAATCGTGATTCGCTTGCTCTCCAAAAAAATCAAAGGTAGTACCCATATCCAATGCAACCCCTTTTAAAGTAACCAAAGTTAAGTCGACAGCGCAACCTCGATTGTGCACAGAGCCTTTTTTAGGGTCGGCTACATAATTCGTGTTAGGTACCAATTTCCACATTTTTTTTTGAACATCTAATGGGCGATAACAATCAAATAATTTAATTTTTAATCCTTGAAGTTTTAAGATAGAATTAATTTCAATTAATTTTTTTACAGTTTTATATCGTAAGTAACATTCGGCACAATTGTAAACTTTTGTTTTTAAAAAATTATCAGAAGTTGCATATTTTAAATCAAAATTAAAATCTTTACTAAACGATTTTAATCGAACAAAAGAAGTATCAGAGATTACTTTTTGACTATTTTTAGCATTTTTAGAAGTTTCAACCGATTGACTTTTACAACTTGAAAAAATAAATAAAATAAATAAAAATAAAATATTTTTCATATCAAAAATTTTAACAATAGTAGGATTTTTTTTTGATAAATCAATGTATTTGGTTTTAATTAAAACATTTTCGTTACAAATATGAAAAAATAAAATTTCTATAATGTTGACAATTAGAACATTTTAGTATTGATTTTAAAAAAGTTCAAAAAAATTTAAATATTAGTTGTAAAATATTTAAGATAACATTACATTTGCAACCGCTTAAATAAATTCGTTCCTTTAAGTTTGGAGAGTTGCCTGAGTGGCCGAAAGGACATGTTTGCTAAACATGCGTATGGGAAACTGTACCAAGGGTTCGAATCCCTTACTCTCCG
>JAYUFJ010000484.1:0-8533 GCA_043738775.1 Flavobacterium sp.
GCATAAAAAACTACCTTTTTTGTAGTAACGAAAGTCAGGCCAATCGATTTCACGAAATTTTTGAAGACTTAGATGAAGAAAATTCAGAATCGGTTCGAAAACAATACAAAACCATTTCGATGCCACTTTTTCAAGGATTTATCGATATTGAAAATCAAATTGCTTGTTATACCGATCATCAAATTTTTGAGCGATACCATAAATTTAGCATTAAAAACAACATTTCGCGAAAGCAAACAATTACCTTAAAAGAGTTAACTGCGCTCACGGTTGGCGATTATGTAACTCATATCGATCACGGAATTGGAAAATTTGGTGGCTTGCAAAAAATTCAAGTCGAAGGTAAAACACAAGAAGCCATAAAATTGGTTTATGCCGATAATGATATTGTGTATGTAAGCATTCATTCGTTACACAAAATAGCGAAATTTAATGGTAAAGATGGTTCGCCTCCTAAAATTTACAAATTGGGTTCTGGAGCTTGGAAAGCTTTAAAACAGAAAACAAAAGCACGAGTAAAGCACATTGCTTTCAATTTAATTCAGTTGTACGCCAAGCGTCGATTGGAAAAAGGGTTTGCCTGTAATACAGATAGTTATCTTCAAAAAGAGTTGGAAAGTTCGTTTATTTACGAAGACACTCCCGATCAAGTTACCTCGACTTTAGACGTAAAAAAAGATATGGAAAGCGACCGACCAATGGATCGATTGGTTTGTGGTGACGTAGGTTTCGGAAAAACAGAAGTTGCCATAAGAGCAGCATTTAAAGCAGTTGACAACGGAAAACAAGTTGCAATTTTGGTTCCAACCACTATATTAGCCTACCAACATTTTCGAACTTTTACCGAACGATTAAAAGATATGCCTGTTACGATTGGCTATTTAAACCGATTTAAAACTGCCAAAGAAAAAACGCAAACTATTAAAGAACTGGCCGATGGAAAATTGGATATCATTATCGGAACTCATCAATTGGTTAACAAAACAGTGCAATTTAAAGATTTAGGTTTGCTAATTATTGACGAAGAACAAAAATTTGGCGTAAACGTTAAAGACAAACTCAAAACTATTTCTGCAAACGTTGATACGTTAACTTTAACAGCAACTCCAATTCCGAGAACATTGCAATTTTCATTAATGGCAGCTCGCGATTTATCGGTAATTACAACTGCTCCGCCAAACCGATATCCAATAGAAACCAATGTAGTTGGGTTTAATGAAGAAACAATTCGTGATGCCATTTCGTATGAAATTCAGCGCAATGGGCAGGTTTTTTTTATAAACAACCGCATCGAAAATATTAAAGAAGTTGCTGGAATGATTCAGCGATTGGTTCCAAATGCTCGTGTAGGTATTGGTCACGGACAAATGGAAGGCAAAAAATTAGAAGAATTAATGTTGGCTTTTATGAACGGCGATTTTGATGTTTTGGTCGCCACAACTATTATTGAAAGTGGTTTGGATGTGCCCAATGCAAATACTATTTTCATCAATAATGCCAACAATTTTGGACTTTCAGATTTGCATCAAATGCGAGGCAGAGTAGGGCGTAGCAACAAAAAAGCGTTTTGTTATTTTATATGCCCACCGTATTCTGTAATGACCGACGATGCCCGAAAACGAATTCAGGCATTAGAACAATTTTCGGATTTAGGAAGCGGGTTTAACATTGCTATGAAAGATTTAGAAATTCGTGGAGCAGGAGATTTGTTGGGCGGCGAGCAGAGTGGTTTTATTAACGATATAGGTTTTGACACCTATCAAAAAATAATGAACGAAGCCATTGACGAGCTTAAAGAAAACGAATTTAAAGAATTATATCCTACGGAAAACAACATTGAAACCAAAGAATACGTTAAAGATTTACAAATTGATACCGATTTCGAGTTGCTTTTTCCAGACGATTACATTAATAGCATAACCGAACGTTTGAGTTTATACAATGAGTTAAGTGCCATAAAAAACGAAGTAGATTTAGCTAAATACGAGCAAAAATTGATAGACCGTTTTGGAAATTTACCAAAACAAGCCGTTTCGTTACTAAACAGCATCAGAATAAAATGGAAAGCTACCAGCCTTGGCATAGAAAAATTAATTTTAAAACAAGGTAAAATGGTAGGTTATTTTATTAGCGATCAGCAAAGTGATTTTTACTCAAGCAACCGATTTTTACAAATGGTGCGTTTGGTGCAGCAAAACCCAAACCTGTGTAAAATGAAAGAAAAAGAAACCAAAAACGGATTGAGATTGTTATTGACTTTTGATAATGTGAAATCTATAAATAAGGCTTTAGAGTTAATAAATAGGGTTTAGAATTAATTAAAAATTACTTTCACAAAATAATCTTTTGGATTTAATATTACCTCCTGTTTTAAATTAGGATAAACACCAAATTCAATACAATTTATTTTGTAAATTTCAAAAAACCATTTTTTGTTTTCTTTATAATTTTTTGAATTAAAGGTCATTGTTTTTTCTTCTACAATTTTTTTATTTTTGTACACAATTAGTTCTACCGATACTTCGCCAGCCCATATACAAGCAGCGTTATCGGGACAGCGCGAATCATCAAAAACTCTTTTTAATCGAACTTGAATTCCTTTTTTTAAGGTTGGTTCATTTTGAATTATTTTAAATGATTTTTCGGTTGAAACTACTTTTTTTTGAGAAAACGAAAAAAAACCTACAAGTAAAAACGAAAATAAAAAAAACTTTTTCATACTAAAATTACATTAAATGAGTAAAATGTTTGTTGTTTTTATAAACCAAACTCAACAATGTTGGCAACACTATTAATAGTAACGGCATAGCAAATAAAAACCCGCCAATTACTGCTATTGCAAGTGGTTGATGCAATTCTGAACCAGTACCAATTCCAATTGCTAATGGTAAAAGTGCAATTATTGCGCCTAATGCTGTCATTAATTTCGGTCGCAACCGGGTAGAAATCGAATATATTAATGAACCTTCAATATCTTGACTAACTTTAAATGTTTCTCTAAATTGCAAAAATGTAAAAATTGCGTTTTCGCTAATAATTCCAACAATCATAATAATTCCAGTGTAACTTCCTACATTTAAAGGCGTTCCAGTTATAAAGAGCAAAATATAACTTCCAGCAATTCCTAAAACAGAAATTAATAGAATTACCAAAGCTACTCTAAAATCTCTGAAAAGGAACAAAATTACCCCAAAAACCAATAATGAAGAGGTAATTAAAATCATCAATAATTCTTTAAACGATTGTTGTTGTTCTTGGAAAGCACCTGCATATTCGATGTAATAGCCATTTGGCAAATGAATCTCGGCACTTACTTTTTCCTGAACATCTTTCATTACTGCACCCAAATCACGGTTGTTCAATCGGGCAGTAACCACACTCATCATTTGTAAATTTTGCCGTTCAATTTCGGCATCTCCTTTTTCGGGTGAAATTTGAACTAAATTCGTTATCGGAATTACATTTCCATTAGGTAAAAAAATCTTTAATTTTTTTACATCTTCTAAACTTCTTTTTTCCGAATTTTGATAAATCAATCGTACAGGAGTTGTGCGTTCGTTTTCTAATAAACTTCCTACAACATTGCCCTCGAGAGCTGTTTGCATTTGAAATTGCAAATCGGCGGGTGTTATACCAAATTGTGCCAATTGACGATAATTAGGAGTAATGTTTACTGTTGGTCCAGTCCAAATTATGCCATCAAAAACATCAGCAGTTCCAGGAATTTTTTCAACAATTGCATTAACTTTTTTAGCAATATTTTGCAATTCTTTTTGGTTACTTCCGTAAATTTTTACTTCGATTGGTGCAACCGAACTCATTAAATCGCCTAGCATATCGCCAATAACTTGTCCAAAATCTATCCGCAAGGCAGGTTGTGAGGCTTCTACTTTTTTCCGAATTTCATCAATAACATCAATGCTGGTTTTGTTTCGTTTGGTTTTTAATTGAATTAGATAATCACCTCTGTTTTGTTCGGTAATAAAAAATCCCATTTGAGTTCCAGTTCGTCGACTATAAGCTTCAACTTCGGGCGTTTTTATAATTATTTTTTCGACTTCTTTAAGCATTCTGTCGGTTTCTTCTAATGAGGTTCCGGCAGGCGATTCATAATCTAAAACGATACTTCCTTCGTCCATTTCGGGTAAAAATCCAGTTTCTAAATTGGGCAAAATAATAAAAATAGAAACCAATAAAAACAAACAAAACATAATACTTAAAATTGGTTTCGATATAAAATAACCCACCCAATTTTGTGTTTTTACTTCGTGAATTGGTGTTGAAACAATAATTTCATCATTAGTTTTTTGCTTTTTGGTCAACATCAAATAAACCACAGGAAGCAACAACCAAGTTACAAAAAACGAACAGACTAATGTGATTATCATTGTGTCTGTTAATACTTTAAAATAGGAACCCGCTACGCCACTCATTAAAACGAAAGGAATAAAAATTACAATTGTACTTATCGATGAACCCAACATTGCGGGAAATAAATAATGAATTGCTTTTTGTAAAAGCGAAACCGTAGGCTCGTTTGGGTGTTCTTCGTGAGTACGATGAATTTGCTCGACAACTACAATTGCATCATCAATAATTAAACCCAAAGCCGCGGCAATAGCTCCCAAAGTCATAATATTAAATGTTTGCCCAGAAAAGTATAAAACAATCAAGGTTAACGATAGCGTTACTGGTATTATTATTAAAATTGTAGCGCTCGCTTTTGCGGATTTTAAAAATAATACAGCCACTATTATTGCCAATAAGAGTCCGACTAATAAACTATCGGTAACGCTTTTTACGGCATCGTTTACAAAAGTGGCTTGTTCATAAAATGGAGATATTTTAATGCCTTTCGGCAAAATAGTTTTCAATTTTCCTAACTTCGCTTGCATTTCTTCTGAAACCGAAATCAAGTTTGCATTGGGCTGTTTTATTACTGCAATTAAAATACTTTCTCTACCATTGGCATTAATTTTTATATACTCTTTAGCTTCCCGAATTTCAACCGAAGCAATGTCTTTTAAGGTTACAATTCCTCGTCCATCGTTGCTAATTACTAGATTTTCTAGTTCGTCTTTTTTATCAACTTGGGCATCGGTTATGGTTAAATATAAATACCTATAATCGGCTAGATAACCATTCGATTTTATAAAATTTGTAGTACTCATTACCTGTGTAATTGCAGCAGGAGTAATGCTTCGCGCTGCCATTTTATCAAAATCAAGTGCAAGCCAATATTCTTTTTCTTTACCACCGATGATTCTAATTTCGCTAACACCTTCTATTTGAGAAAGGAAAGGTTTAATTGTATAATTTGCAATTTTTTTAAGTTCAATTGCTGATTTTCCTTGCCCTTCAATTGCATATCCAATTACTGGTAAAATCGACGGATTCATTTTTTCGACTGTAATTTGCGCATCGGGAGGCAAGTCGTTTTTAATTTGATTTATTTTAGATTCAATACGTTCTTTGCTTAAATCAATATTCGAATTCCAATCCATAAATGCAGAAATCTCACAACTCCCTCGACTCGTTGTGCTTCGAACGGTTTTTAAATCTTGAACTTTTTTAATTGCATTTTCGAGCGGTTTAGTTACCGTAATCATCATTTTATTGATTGGCATTTGCCCGGCATCAACAATAATTTTTATTTTAGGAAATGTAATTTCAGGAAATAAACTGGTTTGCATTTTGGAAAACGCAAAAAAGCCGCCTATTAAAATTAGAAAAATTATTGTGCTTAAACCATTTTTATGTTTTATGAAAAAATTATTCATATCTAATTGATTGATTGTTTCACTCTCGTAAGTTTATTTGAAATTTTTAAGTATTATTCTCGTTAATAATTTACAGTTAAAAGTTTTAAAATGCAGTTAGAAATGTAAACTTTTTTTTAACCAATTTGGATTTTATTTTTGTAAAAGTACTCATTGTAACTTAATAATTTACCTTAATCAACTGCATTACTTTTACAATTTTGTTTTTTCTTTTTGTAATGTAAATTGTTGAATTGGTTGCTTTAAATTTTCTTGGGTTTGGTAGTATAGCTGCAATTCCCGCTGCTTGAATTTTAGATAAATTTACTGCATCTTTATTATACCAACTTTTTGAAGCCGCTTGAATTCCATAAACACCATCACCCATTTCGATACTATTTAAATAAACTTCCATAATGCGCTTTTTACCCCAAATAAGTTCAATTAAAAAAGTAAAATAGGCTTCAAGTCCTTTACGCAAATAACTTCTGCCTTGCCACAAAAAGACATTTTTTGCTGTTTGTTGGCTTATAGTACTGCCACCTTTTAATTTTTTACCTCGATTATTATTTTTAAAAGCCCTTTTCATAGCTTTAAAATCGAAGCCCGAATGTTTTAAAAAATTACCATCTTCACTTGCAATAACTGCTTTGGGAACGTTGTTTGAAATTTCATCGAGCGAAACCCAATCGTGACTGCATTTTATTTCTTTACCAGCCAATTTTTGATCTATAGATCGAGTTATCATTAAAGGTGTAAATGGTACGGGTACAAATTTAAAAAAGACGACTAATAAAATTGAAATTCCGAAAAACCAAAGCATCGATTTGAATAAAAAGCGTTTGACTTTTGTCCAAAACGTTTCTTTTTTTGATATTTTTGAAGTGCTTGTTTTTTTAATTTTCATGTAATTAATTCTGCTAACTCTTTACCCACCAAACTTCCTATTGCAACTCCCATTCCGCCTAAGCGAACTCCACAAAATACATTTTGGGAAAGCTGCTCAACGATTGGGTTTTTGCTATTTCCAATTCCCATAATACCGCTCCAGCGGTGTTCTATTTTAAAATTATGGTTGGGCAAAATTACTTCTTTTAACAACTTTTCCAAATGATTTTGAATTAATTCTGTTTCGGCAATTTCGGTAGTAGTTTCTCCATCAAAATCTAAATTTCGTCCGCCTCCAAGCAAAATTCGGTTATCGATGTTTCTAAAATAATAATAGCCTTTATTTAAATGAAATGTTCCTTTTATATCTAAATCTTTAATGGGCTCAGTTATTAATACCTGAGCTCTTGCAGGACGAACTTCGTTATTAGTGAGTTTTGACGCGAATCCATTTGTGGCAAAAAGTAATTTTTGTGTTGAAAAACTAAAATCACTTTCGGTATCTTTAATTAATACTTCAACTTTGTTTTCATTATCGAAATAAGAAATTACTTCGATTTGGTTTAAAATTAAAATATTTTTCGAAACAGCTTCTTTCAATAATGCTTGCATCATATTTCCGGTATCAATTTGTCCTTCAAAAGGATTAAAGATCGAATACTCGTGAATTCCTAAAAAACTAAATCTATTGATATCTTTAACAAAAACATCTGCTTTAAAAAATGGATTTAAAACCTCGTTTATAAACGGTAATTTTAATAAACATTTTTCATAAGTACTCGTTTCTTGTTTTAAAAAAAGTTCATATCCGCCAAAGGGTTTATAATCTAATACAAAATCCCCCAAACGTTTACGTAGTAAATCTAGCCCAATTTTTCTTTTTTGAACCAATTGAATTACTTCTTGTTCGGTATGTGATTTTAAATCGTCCATTATTTCTGACAAACTTCCAAAACAAGCAAAACCTGCGTTTTTGGTACTAGCTCCTTGTGGCAAAACGCCTTTTTCAAGTAATAAAATTTTACTTTCAGGGAAACGTTCTCTTAAATTTATTGCGCAATTTAAACCTACTATTCCGCTGCCAACAATAGTAAAATCAACGTTTGAAAACCAACTTTTTATTTCCCAATAACTTAATTTCATCACTATAATTTTTTATAAAAATACATATTTGTAACTACAATAAAAACTATTAACAAAAGTTCATCAATTTTTAAATATAATTAAACAAAAGTTGATTTTTTATAACAAATAATGAAGAATAATATTTTAAAAGTAAAAAAAATTAGGATATTAATAACAATTCATATAAGTTTGGAGCCTATTAACCAACCAAATTTTTATTATGAATTATAAGTTACTTTCGGTTGCCTTGTTGGCAATAACAAGTTTATCGTTTGGGCAACAAAAAGCCTCGTTTTGGAACAAAACTTCTCAAAAAGCAAGTACAGTTTCTGAGAACAAATTACAGCTTCCTGAAAAAAACCTTTTCAGCTTAGATTTGACATCTTTAAAAGCATCACTTCAAAATTCTCCCAAAAGAAGCGAAATATCAAAATCATCAATTGTTATTGCAATGCCCAATGAAGTCGGGCAAATAGAATCTTTTCGAGTATATGAAAACTCGAATATGGAACCAGCTTTGGCCAATCGTTATCCCGAAATTAAGTCGTATGTAGGTATTGGTATTGACAATCCTACGTCATCGGTTTATTTCAGTATTTCTCCTTTAGGGTTTCGTTCGATGACTATTAATGCTGATAAATCGGCAGTTTTTGTAGAGCCAATTACGAACGATTTAAGCGTTTATTCGGTTTACAAGAAATCAGATAAAATTCAAAATCTTTCGCATTTTGATTGTGCCATTCTTGCAGCAACAAAAACAC
>JAYUFJ010000485.1:0-3082 GCA_043738775.1 Flavobacterium sp.
TTCTAATAAAATCACTGCTATTGCCTGATTGATTAGTTATTCCAGCAACAGTTTCAATCTTGTTTCGCAATTTTCCAATCAAATCCAAATCGTTTTTTCGTAATGCTTGTTGAAAAGTTTCCTTAATTATACGCATATCGTTATCGGATAATTTAATTACTGATGGATACATAGGAACATAATTATCTCCAATATTTTCAAGAATAGTGTGCTCAATAGAAATGTTTTTTCGTAAAGTAATCACTGCGGTTCCGGCAGAAATATCACCTAATCGTTGCACTTTTTTACTTGTTGCCATAGTAATTAAACCTACCATTCCAGAAAACAATGTAGTATCAATAATGCAAAATAACCATCGTATTAAATAATCACCAAACGATGCTTGATATCCGTCAAGTTTTACAACTTTTATTTTCATTGCTCTTTTGCCTAATGTTTGACCCTCTAATATGCTTTCAAGAACTAATGAATAAAAAATCACGGGTAAAAAAAATAACATCCCTATTGCTCCAGCCGTCCAATCATCGACAGATTGCATGAATTTTTTTAAAAAGAAAGCGTAAATAATGGTATAAATTACAATACAATAGGCAACTTTTAGTAATAAATCTAGCAAATGAGCACCCATTCGTTCGCCTATAGAAGCAGCTCTAAAATTAATAGAAACATTTTGCGCGGTATTTATGGTTAATTGCGACATATTTTTTAATTTAGCCCTCAATGAGAGAAGTTGCATTTATAAAACAAAATAAAACTAAATGGCTTGATTTTGAACAAGCAATTTTTGGTAAATCTATTAAAAATCCCGATGAAATTGCCAATTTATACATTCAATTGGTAAATGATTTATCGTATGCTCAAACTTATTATCCAAAAAGTAAAACAGTAATTTATTTAAATTATTTAGCATCACAAATTTATCAAAAAATTTATAAAACAAAGCGAGAAGATAAAAATAGATTCATTACTTTTTTTTCAACCGAAGTTCCTTTACTAGTTTATCAATATAAAAGGTATATAGGTTATTCATTTATTTTATTTTTTTGTTGCGTTGCTATTGGAGTAATTTCTGCTAAATACGATCAAGATTTTGTTCGATTGATTTTAGGTGATAGTTATGTAAATATGACATTAGACAATATTAAAGACGGAAATCCTGTTGCGGTTTACAAATCGGGAGGGCAATTTGGCAGTTTTGTTGGTATTACATTAAATAATCTTTACGTAGGTACTTTGTGTTACATTAACGGCATTTTTGTTGGTATCGGAACCTTTGAGGCATTATTCAACAACTCGGTAATGTTGGGTGCTTTTCAATACTTCTTTTTTCAACAAGGTGTTTTATGGCAAAGTGTTCGTGGTATTTGGATTCACGGATCTATGGAGATTTTCGGAATGGTTATTGAAGCTGCATGTGGCTTTATTCTAGGCGCATCTATTTTATTTCCACGAACTTTTTCGCGTTTAAACTCATTTAAAATTGGAGTAAAACACAGTTTAAAAATATTTTTAAGTACAATTCCATTCACTATTTCAGCAGGCTTTTTAGAGGGATTTATTACACGATATTCTATTTTAATGCCCAATTGGTTGAGTATTGGAATAATTTTGGTTACTTTATCTATAATCTCTTTCTATTACCTAGTTTATCCAAATATAATTTACAAAAAAATTAATTCGTTGAAATAGTGCTAAAAAAAATACTTTTTATCTTTATTTTTTTTCTCTGCGGAACTGTTTATTCGCAAAATGATTCGTTGGCTATTTCCGATAAAGGAACCATTCATTTTACCGAAAAAGATGTTTTAATTGACAATGATTCGATAATAAAGGCAAATTTTGAACCTAATTTTCAAAAAAAGTACAAAACCCTCGATTTTGATTACAAGGTGAAAGTACCCGAAAAATCATTTTGGGACAAGTTTATCGATTGGTTGAGTTTTTGGTTAAGTAAGATATTCCATCTTTCAAATCCTGAGGAATCGTTCGGATATGCAATGAATACAATTAAAATTTTTGCAATTATAATTCTTTTAGGAGTAACATATTTAATTGTAAAATTAATTTTAAATAAAGAAGGAAATTGGATTTTTGGGAAATCGGTAAAAAATAAAATTGAATATGATGATTTAGAGCAAAACCTTAAAAACATTGATTTTAATAAATTAATTTTACAAACGGCTGCCGATGGAAACAATCGTTTGGTTATTCGATATTATTACTTATGGATTTTGAAAAAATTATCCGAAACAGATAAAATTAATTTTATTCCTGAAAAAACAAATTCCGATTATTATAACGAAATACAATCACAAAAAACTAAGTCCGATTTTAAGTACGTTTCCTATTTGTACAATTACATTTGGTACGGAGAGTTTGAACTTGAAAACGAAACTTTTGAAAAAGCGAAAGATTCATTTGTAAAAATGATACAAACTATATAAAATGAGTAACAAATTAAAAGTTATTATTTTTGCTTTAGTCATTCTTTTTGGCGTAGTTATTTATTTGGATTACAATAAACCAAAACCAATTGATTGGACTGAAACTTATGATTTAAAAGATAAAATTCCTTTTGGTTTGTATGTTTTTGATAAAGAATCGCCAAAGCTATTTAAAGGTGATTCAATTCGAAAACTCAATAAAACCATATATGAATTTCTTCGTCCAGAATATAACTTTGATACATTGGTACAAAACTATAAAGTTAAGGGTACCATTTTATCAATAAATGAAAGTTTTGCAATTGATGATGAATCGGTTGAAGAAATGTTAATTTTTGTAAGTAGAGGAAACAGCGCTTTTATAAGTTCCAAAAATTTATCATATAAATTAATGGACTCTTTAAAGATTGATATTAATGATACTATGCAATCAACAGAAAAAAAGGACATTTGGTTAGCCAATAAATCATTAGGAAATGAAAAACACAGTTTAAATTATGGGTCTAGCACAACTTATTTTTCAAAAATAGATACTTTAAACACTACTGTTTTAGGATATCAAGGTAATGAAAACAAAAAAGAAGTTAATTTTATAAAAGTAAAATATTTCGATGGCTATTTTTATTTACACCTACAAC
>JAYUFJ010000486.1:0-8492 GCA_043738775.1 Flavobacterium sp.
ACTTTAACTAGTCCGGTTGGAACAGCAGTGCAGTTGTTTTCTAGACAATGTGCTTCAAGTGTAAATGACGTAAATGCTACATTTGATGACGCAGGTATAGCAATTGTTTGTGGAAATTCACCTGGAATATCGGGAACCGTAATTCCTGCACAAGCTTTATCAGCATTTAACGGACAAAGTCCAGTTGGAAACTGGGTATTAACTGTTAGAGATGATTTTAATGGCGATGGTGGTTCATTAAATAGTTGGGGAGTAAACATTTGTTCGGTGTCTGCTCTTGGAAATAATGAAAATACTTTTCAAGATTTTGTGCTATATCCAAATCCAAATAATGGTGAATTTAACATAAAACTGACCTCAAATTCTAGTGAAAACATTAATGTTATTGTAAATGATATAAGTGGAAGACAAGTGTACTACAACTCATTTGAAAATACGGGTATATTTAATCAAATTATTAGTTTAAATAATTTACAATCAGGGGTTTACTTAGTTTCAGTTGTAGATGGTTCTAAAAAAACGGTTAAACGAATAGTTGTAGAATAAACGGTTTTAAAAATATTAAATAAAAAGCTTGATGTATAATCAGGCTTTTTTATTTTCCATTAAACAAATTCATAGTTTCATTTAACCCAACTAATGAGAACGATTTTATAATTTCAACACTCAAATCCAATCTTTCCGTGAGTTTTATTTGTTCATTTTCATCCCAATCTCCTAAAACGTAAGCTACTTGTTTACCTTTTTTAAAAGAATCGCTTATGCCAAATCGATAACGTGGATATTCAGAAGAATTTAAAACAAACTGAATGTTTTTTAATCCATTGTGACCACCATCCGTGCCTTTTGGTTTTATACGAATTGTTCCAAATTCTAAATTCAAATCGTCTGTAATAACTAATAAGTTTTCTTTATCTATTTTTTCTTTATCCATCCAAAACTTAACAGAATTTCCACTTAAATTCATGTAAGTGTTTGGTTTTAACAATAAAATAGTTCTTCCTTTAATTTTATATTCGGCTATTGATCCTAATTTAACAGTTGAAAAAGATACACTTTCCTTTTTAGCAAAATGATCTAGAACTTTGAAACCAATATTATGTCGGGTATTAACATATTCGATACCAATGTTTCCAAGACCTACAATTAAATATTTTTTCATCGGGGCATCAATTTTTTTAATATTTGATTTAAATAAATTTGTGAACCATTTCATCTTGTAAAGTAATATTTTTTTTTGCAAATGTAAAAGTGTTTTTTAAAATTCACTTCCAGTTTCAATTTAAACCCGACAGCAATAGAAATATTTTGCAATTTAGCAAACTATTGAAATGTATTGCGTGAATTTCATTGCCGGATAAATGCAAAACTGCTGTTTTAAAAAATTTGTGGTTAAAGGAAAGTTGAACGTTTGAAAAAAGCTAAGATAAAAAAAAGCACCAATAGAAACTGATGCTTTTAATTTTTTTAAAAAAATAGAAATTATTTTTTCTTTCCTTTTGCTGGTCCAGCTTTTGCAGCTTTTGCAGCCTCTTGAGCAGCTTTCATTGCGGCACGAGAAATTTTAACTTGAGCAACAACTGTATTATCCGGATGAACTAATTTATAATTATCGTTTGCCAATTTGGTGACATACAGTTTGTTTCCCATTTCTAGTCCAGAGATATCAGCTTCAACAAAATCTGGTAAATTTTTAGGAAACGCTTTTACTTTTAAACGTCGTTGATTTAAATTTAAAACTCCACCTAAAAGTACGCCAGGAGAAGTTCCTGTCACTTTCACTGGAACTTCCATAATGATTTCTTTGTCGTCTTTAATTTCAAAAAAGTCAATGTGTAAAATTGCATCGGTAACCGGATGCACTTGAATGTCTTGTAAAATTGCATCGAATTTTTTACCTTTTAACTCAATCACAACTGTGTGTGCGTTTGGTGTGTAAACTAATCCTTTAAATGCTTTTACTTCTGCTGCAAAATGCACTGGGTTGTTTCCTCCGTAAATAACGCAAGGAACCATTCCAGCATTACGTACCGCTTT
Source organism: Flavobacterium sp. (assembly GCA_043738775.1). GTDB lineage: Bacteria > Bacteroidota > Bacteroidia > Flavobacteriales > Flavobacteriaceae > Flavobacterium. Next base: position 2,038 of record JAYUFJ010000486.1, read on the forward strand.
GGTTGCTACCTTGCCTACGCTTTCTCTTTCTGATCCTTCAATTGTAATCGATTTCATTGTAAATATATATAGTTAATAATAATTCATTTGTATATCTCTGCTTTCGGTAAAGGTTTGAGATAAGGGTTTTACATTAAAAATTTCCCGCTTATGGAATTGTTGTTTTGAACCATTTGCATTACTTCGGCAAAAAGTGGTGCACAACTAATAACTCGTATTTTATTTGATTCTTTTTTTAACGGAATTGAATCGGTAACAATAAGTTCCAAAAGTTTCGAATTTTCAATTTTTTCATATGCATCACCCGATAAAATAGCGTGAGTACATACTGCTCGAACGCTTAACGCTCCTTTTTCTATCATTAAATCAGCTGCTTTCGCTAATGTCCCGCCGGTGTCAATCATGTCATCGACCAAAACAATGTGTCTTCCTTTTACTTCACCAATTAATTCCATTGAACTAATTTTATTGGCTTCCTTACGTTGTTTATAACAAATTACTACATCAGAATGTAGAAACTTTGAATAAGCATAGGCTCTTTTTGAACCTCCCATATCGGGTGAAGCAATGGTTAAATTATCTAAATTTAAACTTTTTAAATAAGGTAAAAATATTGTTGATGCAAACAAATGATCTACTGGTTTTTCAAAAAAACCTTGTATTTGATCGGCATGCAAATCCATAGTCATTATTCGTGTCGCTCCAGCTGCATCTAATAAATTGGCGACTAATTTAGCTCCAATCGGAACTCTTGGTTTATCTTTTCTATCTTGACGGGCCCAACCAAAGTAAGGAATAACTGCAGTAACGTGTCTTGCAGATGCTCTTTTTGCTGCATCAATCATCAACAACAACTCCATTAAATTATCTGAAGTTGGAAACGTAGAACATACTATAAACACTCTCAATCCGCGAATAGATTCCTCGTAAGACGGCTGAAATTCGCCATCAGAATATTTAGAAAACGTAACTTTACCTAGTGAAACACCATACTTTTCAGCAATTTGCTCCGCAAGATGAACACTTTGAGAACAGGCAAATATTTTTGCTTCGGGCTCTATATGTGACATTAATTTGTTGTTTTGTAGTTAGTTAGTTATTATTGTTTTCTAAAAGTGCAAATTTAGGAATAAAATTGGAGTATGAAAGAAATTTTTTAAGTAATTTATATTGCAATAGTAAATTTATTTTTTACATTTGCAAAGTGTTAGATAAATAAGATTTTAAATCTTTTTTAATGCGATTATATAGATTTATCTATTTATGTTTGCCAAGCCCGGATGGCGGAATTGGTAGACGCGCTGGTCTCAAACACCTGTGGGAAACCGTGCCGGTTCGACTCCGGCTCCGGGTACTGAAAAATTCTTAACAATCTATAAAAAGAAAGTTAAGAATTTTTTTATATTTTAAAGTTTAATAATTAAAGATTTTTACTTTTTAAAAATCATTTGAATTGTTGTTCCCAAATCAATTTCAGATTCCAACACTTTAATTTTACCTTTATGATATTCTTCAACAATTCTTTTTGTTAATGACAAACCCAAGCCCCAACCCCTTTTTTTAGTAGTAAAACCAGGTTCAAAAACTTTGCTAAATTGATTTTTTGGAATCCCTTTTCCAGAATCAATTATATTTATTTTAAGATATTTTAAATCATCAATTAATTCAATCTTAAGTTTGCCTCGACCTTTCATTGCATCGATTGCATTTTTCATCAAATTTTCAATAGTCCAACTGTGCAATGCTGAATTTAATGAAATCATAATTTGGGTTTGTGGTGCTGTAAAACTAAAGTCGATTTGTTGGGAAAAACGTGATTTTAAATATTCAAATGATTTTTTAGTTTCTTCTACAACATCTTTTATTTCCAATACTGGTTCGGAACCAATTTTAGAAAATCGGTCGGTTATTGTTTGCAATCGAGCAATGTCTTTCTCAATTTCGTCAACTATATTTGGGTCAATATTGTCGGCTTTCATAATTTCAAGCCAGCCAATTAATGACGATAATGGTGTGCCTATTTGATGTGCTGTTTCTTTTGCCATTCCTGCCCAAAGTTTATTTTGAGTTGCCATTTTAGTACTTCGATAAAAGTTATAAATTACTGTTGCAAATAAAAAAATAATCAAAAGTAACGCTATTGGGTAATATTTTAATTTATTTATTAAAATAGAATCGCCGAAGTACAAGTATTGGTATTTATTTTTATCATATTTAATTATAATTGGATCGTTTTGCGATTTTAATTTTTCTAAATATTTTTTTGTTTTTTCTATATCCGAACTTGTGTTGTCATCAACATTAGCTGTGTTTCGAATAGAATCGTTTTCGGTTAAAATAATTGGAATTGTGGTATTATTACTAAAAATTTCAAGCGGTAATTCCACATCGGTATTTTCGGTGGCATTAATTAATGATTTTTGAGCATCAGCCCAAAGTTGCATTTTTAAACGTTCTTCATTTTTAAAAATTTGAAAAAATGTAAAAGTGTTCCATAAAATTAAAAGCACAATTACAAATGATGTAATAATTATTATCCAGCGATTTGTATTGGTGTCTTTTGTAATTTTCATACAGTTAAATTTTATTTTAGAAGTAACATATTAAAGTGCCTTTTTATTAAGGTATTTGCTTTTGTTGGCTTTTATTCAAGGGCAAAATTGTTCTTATTTGCTGGTGTTCTGGTTTTTAAAACTTTTAGCAACGTTATCAATACAGTCGTCAACCAATTGAAAGTTGTATTGTAACGCTGTTTTTATTTTTTTATTGGATAAAATTTCAATATTGTGTGCCGATTTTGCAGAAATTTTTGAGAAATTCCGTGTTTTACAAAAAACATTTGCAACAAACCAATCGTAACGATAATATAAATTGGTCATCCAAATTTTGGCTTGGTATTTTGGTTTTTTTACATTTAAACTTTCTGCGATTTTAAAAAAAACTTCTTTATAGGTTTTGTTTTCAGAAATTAAAATAAATCGTTCACCATTAATTTCTGAATCGATTAATAATTTCATAATTTTAACTACATCATTAACAGCAATATAACCAGTTGACCCGAAGGTATAAAACAAAATTCCATTTTTAACTTTTGTGAAAAAAGTGTTGCTACCTGTTTTAAAAAAACCTGTTCCAAAAATAACTCCTGGGTTTACAATTACAACTTTTAATCCTTCTTGAAAGCCTCTCCAAACTTCCATTTCGGCACCGTATTTTGAAATTGCGTAATCGCTGTGCTGCTTTTCTGGGTTCCATTCAGAATTTTCATTGAGCTTAATTTCATTGGGTAGTAAATCACCCAAAGCAGCAATGGAGCTCACATAACATAGTTTTTTAATATTTTTTTCGAGACATAAATTGACAATGTTTGCGGTTCCTTCAATATTAATTTTTCGTAATTTTTCTTCGTCTTTTGGGTCGAATGAGATTAACCCAGCACAATGATAAACATAATCAATGTCAACAAAAGTTTTTTCTAACTTAGGAATATCATTTATATCGGCTTCAATCCATTCAATTTTTGAAAATAATGGAAGACTGTTTTGATTTATAAATAGTTTTTTGGTGTTTTCGATGTTTTGATATTCTCGAAAAATGGCTCGAATTGTTGTTTCATTTTTTGACAAATGAAGCAACAAATGCGCTCCTAAAAAACCTGTTCCGCCTGTAACTAAAATCATTTTGTAAAGATAAGTAAAAAATATAATTTTAAAATTTTTACACAATTGCTGTATAAAAAATTAATAGCTGAAATCGAAGAAGAATAATTTGTTTTTTACAGATAAAATTCTTGAATTTAATAACAAATTTAAGAGTAGTACTTTTCTAAATATTTTAAAAATATTATTTAAATGAATAAACCACTTTGCTCAAACTTTGTATTGTTAAAAACTTTATACTGCATCAATAAAAGACCCAAACCAAATTTTTAGCCCAAATGGGAACGGCATCCTCCGCTTTTTTTTGAGCGGAGATAGAGTGGACAGTTGGAACGATGTAAATAAAAAAGCCTAAACTTTTGCTTCAAAAAATAAAGAGTAAATACTTATATTTGCAAAAATTAAAGTAATAAAATGAAGAATATAGTTGAGGAATTAAAGTGGCGTGGCTTGTTTCACGATATGATGCCAGGAACAGAAGAGCAGTTATTGAAGGAAGCTACGACGGCATATATTGGGTTTGATCCAACAGCTGATTCTTTGCATATTGGCAGTATGGTGCAGATTATTTTACTAGTTCATTTAAAAAACTTTAATCATAAACCAATTGCATTAATTGGTGGCGCTACTGGAATGATTGGTGATCCTTCGGGTAAATCGGACGAGCGCAACTTGCTTGACGAGGTTACTTTGACCAAAAATGTGGCTGGAATTAAACTAGTGTTAAGTCGGTTTTTAGATTTTAATTCGGTAGAAAAAAATGCTCCTGTTTTGGTTAACAACTATGATTGGATGAAAGATTTTAGTTTTATTGACTTTGCTCGCGAAGTGGGAAAACGAATCACGGTAAATTATATGATGAGTAAAGATTCGGTTAAAAAACGATTGACTGGCGATGGCGAAGGAATGAGTTTTACAGAGTTTACCTATCAATTAATTCAAGGATATGATTTTCATTATTTATATAAAAATAATAATTGTTTACTTCAAATGGGCGGTTCCGATCAATGGGGAAATATTACAACCGGAACGGAACTGGTAAGACGTATGAACGGTGAACGTGCAAAGGCATTTGCATTAACAACTCCATTAATTACAAAAGCAGATGGTACAAAATTTGGTAAAACCGAAGGTGGTAACGTTTGGTTAACCGCTGATAAAACTTCGGTATATGCTTTTTATCAATTTTGGATGAAAACAACAGATGTTGATGCCGAAAAATATATTAAAATTTTTACATTTTTGGATAAAGAGAGTATAGACAAATTGATTTTAGAGCATAATGCAGCTCCACATTTAAGAGTTTTACAGCATACTTTGGCAAATGAAATTACAACTTTTGTGCACAGTAAAGCGGAATTGGAAAAAGCTATTAAAGCTTCGGCAATTTTGTTTGGAAACGCCACTGCAAATGATTTAAAAATGATGGATTCTGAAACTTTTTTAGAAGTTTTTGAAGGTGTTCCGCAAGCCGAAATTAGTAAAGACGAAGTTGAAAATGGTTTGGATATTGTAACAGTTTTAAATGAAAAATCGGGATTTTTAAAATCAAATGGCGAAGCCCGACGCGCTTTAACTGCCAATTCAATATCGGTAAATAAAAATAAGGTTACTGAAGATTTTAAACTTTATACAAGCGATTTAATTAACAACCAATTTGTATTATTGCAAAGTGGTAAGAGAAATTATTTTGTTTTGAAAGTGGTTTAAAAATAAAACATTTATGGATGTTAAGCAAACCAATAGCGATAATTTTTTTGAGCGCGTTTATAATGTTGCTCGTAAAATTCCTTTCGGAAAAGTTACATCATATGGAGCCATTGCAAAATCATTAGGAGCTGGTCGATCGGCAAGAATGGTGGGTTGGGCAATGAATGCATCACACAATTTAGACGATGTTCCAGCACACCGAGTTGTAAACAGAAATGGTTTACTTACCGGTAAAATGCACTTTGACGGAAGTAATTTGATGCAACAATTACTTGAAAACGAGGGTATTGAGGTAATTGACAATCAAATACAAAATTTTAAAAAGCATTTTTGGACTCCAGAAGTTAGCATTAAATTATAGTAATGAAGCAAAAACAATTTCCCAACCAAAATTGTTAATTAATTCTATTTTACTAATTCCTTTAAAGTGAATAGGATTTTTTTCACCTTTTAAAAATCCTTCAAAATCTAATTCGACAGTTGCTGTTGCCAATTCGTTTTCAAAATCCAAACTAACATCTTTTGTTTTAACTGCATTTATTTTAAATTTATCAAATGATTCATAAAAAAGCAGTAATTGTTTACCGTTTTTTAACGTATCTTTATTTTTATTAAAAATTTGATGTTCACCATTCAATAATGCTTTCCAAAAATCTTTACATTCTTTTTTTATATCTTTTATATAATTTGGATAAAAATTTTCATACGAAAAGTGCATAATCATATTTCCAATTTGGATGTCTTCAACCTCAAAATCAAAAAACTCGGTAGTTACAAAATCATAGATTAATTTATTTTTATATTTATATTTTGTATTAAAACCAATTCCAAAGTCAAAAAGTAACTTTATTATTTTATTTAATTCGGTTTTAATTTCCAATTCAGATAAATTTTCAGATATATAAAAAATCGGTTTTCCTATGCGTTCATAAATTGAAATTTTTTTAGCATTTTCAAATGCTTTCTGAAAATTTATAATGTTATCTAAAAACAATCCTTCAATTTCAGGTGGTAAATTTTGAGTCTTAAAATCAAGAAAAAAGGTATTGCTTTCTAAACTCAATTTCAATCGCTTGAATTCATTTT
>JAYUFJ010000487.1:0-3067 GCA_043738775.1 Flavobacterium sp.
ATTTCACGTGTGCCTCATTGCGGTCGGCAATGGGCGTGTCGGGCAACCATTCGTTAACATTGTAGTTTGTCCAAATACCTGCTGGTACTTGTGTTTTACACTTGATGACGTTCTCGCAGATTTCTTTTTTGAGCCTAATCCAACTTTCCGTTATAGCCCTTGTTCTCAAAGTTTTTTTTCTTTTGCCCTTGTAAGTGCTTCCTACGGTTGCATTGCAACGCCATGAAAAAATAACTTTCAAAACTGCGGGGCTGCCACTGCAATTTGGGGCAGAGTACAAATTGTTTTTTAAAATATTTTGTTTAAACAAACACGTAAATTTTTGTTATCTTATTATGCAATTTGATTATTTTCAAAAAATTATTTTTTACATTTTTTCATGATTGTTTCAGAGTTGTATTGTTCAAAAAGAATTGTTCCAAACTCTTTAAATGAAAAATTATATGTTTTTTCGTTTTCATCACCTGAACTTCTTTCTGTCTGAATACTAGAATATTTATATAAAATTATTTTACCGGATTCTAAAATATATTTAAATGTTGTGTAATCTCGTGAAATTCCGTTACCTAAACCATTTGCTTGTTCTATTGTAAAAAAATTATCTTTTATTTTTATATCATTAAAACCAGAGGCAACATTATCAGAATAATAATCCAATATAATTTTATCATTTTTAAATAACTTGTTTCGAATAACAACAAAAATTATATGTTTTACATAATCATCAGGTTCAATTTTTTTACGAAAAGAATTAGCAAAAACAATGATTTTGTCTTCGATACCATCTTTATCTAGATCACATTTTTTTTCTAAAACAATTTTAAATCCTTTATTTTTCAAATCAGCAAAGTCATTGTCGGCGGAATTATTTTCTAGTTTAATTCTTAATCTACTTTTATGAACATATCCAGTTTTTCCTGTTTTACTTAATATTTTCCACCAATCATCAATACTTTCTATTATTTTAACTTCTTCGCCTGTATTTAATTTATCAATTATTTTTGAAGTTGAGTTTTTCTCTTCTCGTAAGTTTGTATAGCCATCATTATCGTATACTTCAAATACAGATTGTTTGTTTTTTAAAATATTTTCAGGTTGTTTATTCCGAGATTTTTTAATTTTATCAAAAATTAACTTTGAAGTATTTTTCATTTCATTTCCCAAAACAATTTCTAGTTCTTTTGGATAACTAAGATTTTCTTTGTCAAAATAAAAAGTCCAAAATGAATTAATTTTTTTTTCTTTTAAATTATTTAAAAGCAAAACAAAATCTTTGTCAGTTTTTACAATTTCATGCAATTGTTTTTGAAAATAACCTACAGCGTCTGCTTCCCATTTTGCATCAATAGATATATCAATAACAACTGTCTTAAAATCTTTGTATTTTGATTTTGTAACAAGTTCAAAAAACCTATCAATATAATTATTCGCTTCATCATACAAAACATTTGGTTTATTTAATTTGTCATTCCAACCAAAAGTTGTTTTAAATTCATTAAAGTTTTTAGGAAATTTTTCTAAAAAAACTCCGTTATTTTTATCAGTATATGCATTTGTTAATAATTTAATGTTGTTTAAATCTTGTGCCTTGTTATTGCAAGAAACAAAAAGCAAAAGGACGAGGATAAATAATTTATTCATAATTTGCAGTTATTATAATTTTTGCTCCCTCAATTCCTTTAAGAGTTACATAGTTGTTTAATTCGGTTAATTTTGGTTTACTTGAGCCAACCGAATCCTTAGATTTTGTTGTACCAGTTAATAAGCACCCTTCCGTATCTTCTGCATTATTACCAGAGTGAATTAAAATTGCCCTTGATTCTGGTACAGAATCATTATATAATTTTAAAACTCCTTTTTGTTTAGTACCATTATGCCATTTTAAATTATAGGTTCCAACTGGAACTCTTTGTTGTATTCCTGAGACAGTAGTGTCTGGCCCTTTTTCTTCTAAAATGTAACCTTTAATATCTGAGTCATCAATCGTAAATTCTCCTATTGTTGAATTTGTAGTTTCCCATTTCCTAACAAGCCTTATCGTTACAGCCCCAGTTGTTTCATCTTTTTTTACAATTTTACATTCATTTATTTTAAATGTAATAGAAGTTTTATTTGTAAATGCATTTTGTTTTTCTGTGTAACTATCTCCAACTTCTTTACCAACTTTTTTAGAAATAGGTATATTTTTAGAATTACCATTCGTAATTGTATCTATTTTTTTCCATTTCCAAAAAGCCATTGATGATAATACTGCAATGCTCACATCAGTAGTAACTAAATCTGGATTTTTGAGAATATCAGCACCTTCTTTTAAAGTGTATTTATTTGCTTCTTTATATCCTGTCCTTCCAGTTAACTGAATCAATCCTTTTCCTCTAAAGTCCCATCCATCATTTTCATCAGTATTACCCAACTCTTTTCCTTTTTTTGAACTTGGTGAATAGGCATAATTCGCTACTTTTTTCTGTTCTTCTGTAGTTAGTGCAACATATCCTCTATCCGTTTTATTCTTAACTTGTCTTCCAAGCTTATCAGCCATTTTTTTTCCTTCTTCGGTCATAAATGCTCCAAAAGTAGTTTTTAATGCTTCTTTATACCAATTAAAATTCTCACCATCTTTTACATTTAATTTGAGTCCAGATTCAACAACTACTTGCGCAAAAAAGTGTGCTTTATTCCAACAAGTGTTCATATTTAACTCTTTCATATATTTAGAGAAGGTAGTTGCCACTTTTTTCAAGGTATCATCATCAGCTTGAGTAAATATTTGTTTTAATTCCGCACCAGTTATATCTTTATCACAATTTGGGCAATCTCCTTTCTTCTTCTCCTTCTTCTCAACATCACTCTTCTCAACCATAAACTTTGTAGTATTGGTTATCGGGTCATATTTTGTTTCTTTCAAATCAACATTAATTGGAACCGTTTCCAAATGTTTACTCGTTGCTAAAACTACAATATCAACAAACAAATTTTGATAGCCAATGTCGCCACCAGCAATTTGCATTTCAACTGTCAACGGAATTGGAATCGTTTTTAAATTACCTGTAATTTCATATTCTTTTGC
>JAYUFJ010000488.1:0-8482 GCA_043738775.1 Flavobacterium sp.
GACTCATCTTTTAATACAATCCCACGAACTCCCGAGGCTGTTCTTCCCATAGGGCGGGTTTTTGTTTCTTCAAAACGAACAAGTTTTCCTGATTTTACTGCTAATATAATTTGACTATTTCCATCAGTTAATTTGGCAGCTAAAAGCTCATCATCTTCTTTAATGGTAATTGCGGCAACTCCGTTAACACGTGGTTTTGAATATTTTTCTAGAGATGTTTTTTTAACCTGACCTTTTTTAGTAACCATAATAAGGTTGTGGCTGTTGATGTATTCTTTATCTTTTAAATCTTGAGTACGAATAAATGCTTTAACTTTATCGTCTGGTTCAATATTAATTAGGTTTTGCAAAGCTCTACCTTTTGCTGCTTTGCTTCCTTCGGGAATTTCATAAACACGCATCCAATAACATTTACCTTTTTGAGTAAAAAACATCATATATTGATGATTTGTAGCCACATACATGTGTTCTAAGAAATCTTGATCTCTTGTTCCTGCACTTTTTTGACCTACTCCGCCACGATTTTGAGTTTTGTATTCTGTTAAATTTGTGCGTTTAATATATCCTGCGTGCGAAATTGTGATTACCACATTTTCATCGGCAATTAAATCTTCAATAGAAACATCACCACCAGAATATTCTATTTGAGAACGACGAGCATCGCCATATTTTTCTTTAACTTCGGCTAATTCTTCTTTAATCAAAGCCATCAACATTTCTGAACTGGCTAACAATTCTTTTAAATGGTTGATTAATTTCATTATTTCTTCGTATTCAGCACGAAGTTTATCTTGTTCTAAACCAGTTAACTGGCGTAAACGCATTTCAACAATTGCTCGTGCTTGAATTTCAGATAAATTAAATCGTTCAATTAATTTCCCTCGCGCCTCTTCACCGTCTTTTGAACTTCTTATTAATGCAATTACTTCATCAATATTATCAGATGCAATAATTAATCCTTCTAAAATATGGGCTCTTTCTTCGGCCTTTTTAAGCTCGAATTGGGTTCTTCTGATTACAACGTCTTTTCTATGTTCCACAAAATGATGAATCATATCTTTAACGTTCAACATTTGAGGTCGCCCTTTTACTAATGCAATGTTGTTTACACTAAATGAACTTTGCAGTTGGGTAAACTTGTATAATGTGTTTAAAACTACATTTGGTACGGCATCTCGACGCAATTCGTAAACAATTCGCATTCCGTTTCTATCCGATTCGTCACGAATGTTCGAAATTCCTTCTATTTTTTTATCGTTAATTAAATCGGCAGTTTTTTTAATCATATCTGCTTTATTAACTTGGTACGGAATTTCTGTAACAATTATCACGTCTTTTCCGTTGGCTTCTTCAAAACCAACTTTGGCACGCATTACAATTCGACCACGACCTGTTTTAAAAGCCTCACGAACGCCTTCCATTCCATAAATAATTCCTCCTGTAGGAAAATCGGGAGCCTTGATATGTGTGATTAATTCATCAATTTCGATATCGTTATTATCAATATAAGCTTGAATTCCATCGCAAACTTCGGATAAATTGTGGGGTGCCATATTAGTTGCCATACCCACTGCAATTCCAGATGCTCCGTTTATTAATAAATTTGGAACTCGAGTTGGCATTACTTTGGGTTCGTACAAAGTGTCATCAAAATTTAATTGAAAATCGACCGTCTCTTTGTCAATATCTGCCATAATGTCTTCCGACATTTTTTTCATTCTGGCTTCGGTATATCTCATTGCTGCCGGACTATCACCATCCACAGAACCAAAGTTACCTTGACCATCAACTAAAAGGTATCTTAAACTCCATTCTTGAGCCATCCGAACCATCGCATCATATACAGAAGTATCTCCGTGAGGGTGATACTTTCCTAAAACTTCTCCAACAATTCTAGCTGACTTTTTGTGAGCTCGGTTAGAAAAAACTCCTAAATCGTACATACCATAAAGCACTCTTCTATGTACTGGTTTTAAGCCATCACGCACATCTGGCAAGGCTCTTGAAACAATTACCGACATCGAATAATCGATATAAGCCGTTTTCATTTCATCTTCAATATTTATAGGAATCAACTTTTCTCCGTCTGCCATTTTGTGTTTTTTTTAATAAAAATTTTAATTTGATAATAGCGTGCAATATAATCAAAAATATACTATTTCAAAATGTTTTTTTTATGTAATTTAATTGATTTATTAACAAACATTATTTTGTTTTGGTTAATAAATTTAACATAATTTTACTTTTTATTATCATTATTTTTTTGTCACTTAGCCTAATTACTTGTACAAAGGAATGATTTTTGCAAATACAAGATAAAATGATTAATTTTACTTAAAATATACCAATTATTATGGATGATAATTTCTCTCCTCGTGTTAAAGATGTGATTTCTTATAGTAAAGAAGAAGCAATGCGTTTAGGGCATGATTTTATTGGAACAGAGCATTTAATGCTAGGAATTTTGCGTGATGGTAACGGAAAAGCTATTTCAATATTGAATAGTTTATCTATTGATTTAGATTATTTACGACGAAAAGTAGAGATTTTAAGTCCGCCAAATCCCAACGGAAATATATCTATTGAAAAGAGAAACCTGCATTTAACACGCCAAGCCGAGCGAGCATTGAAAACTACTTTTCTTGAAGCAAAAGTGTTTCAAGCCACATCTATTAGCACTGCACATTTATTACTTTGCATTTTGCGAAATGAAAACGACCCAACTACAAAGCTACTCAATAATTTAAAAATTGATTATGACTTAGCTAAAGAACATTATATAGATATGATACCAAAAGAAGACAATTTTACACAAAATTTACCCAAAAACGAAGCCTTTGGAGAAGATTCTGCGGGTCAAGAAGATTCTTTCAAAGAAAATTTAGGTAACAATCCTGGAAATAAAACCAATAAAAAATCGAAAACTCCGGTTTTAGATAATTTTGGACGTGATTTAACCGAAATGGCAGAACAGGGTAAGTTAGATCCTGTTGTAGGTCGTGAAAAAGAAATTGAACGCGTTTCGCAAATATTAAGTCGTAGAAAGAAAAACAATCCGTTATTGATAGGAGAACCAGGAGTCGGAAAATCAGCAATTGCCGAAGGTTTAGCTTTACGAATTATTCAGAAAAAAGTTTCACGAATTTTGTTTGGTAAACGAGTTGTTACTCTTGACTTAGCGAGTTTAGTAGCAGGAACAAAGTACCGTGGACAATTTGAAGAGCGTATGAAAGCCGTAATGAACGAATTGGAAAAAAATGACGATATCATTTTATTTATTGATGAAATTCATACCATTGTTGGTGCCGGCGGAGCAACAGGTTCACTTGATGCTTCGAATATGTTTAAACCTGCTTTGGCGAGAGGCGAAATTCAATGTATTGGCGCTACAACTTTAGATGAATACCGTCAATATATAGAAAAAGATGGAGCATTAGAACGTCGTTTTCAGAAAGTTATTGTAGAACCAACATCTGTAGAAGAAACGATTACGATTCTAAATAATATTAAAGACAAATACGAGGATCATCACAGTGTAACTTATTCGGCCGAAGCTATTGAAGCTTGTGTAAAATTGACAGATCGATATATGTCGGAGCGATTTTTACCAGACAAAGCAATTGATGCTTTGGACGAAGCAGGTTCAAGAGTTCATATTACTAATATTGAAGTTCCAAAACAAATTTTAGAACTCGAAAAACAGTTGGAAGAAGTTCGAGAATTAAAAAATTCGGTCGTAAAACGTCAAAAATACGAAGAAGCAGCAAAATTGCGTGACGATGAAAAGAAAATTGAGAAAGATTTACTTATCGCACAAGAAAAATGGGAAGAAGATTCGAAAAATAATCGAATTGAAGTTACCGAAGACAATGTTGCCGATGTTGTTTCAATGATGACTGGGATTCCTGTAAATCGAATAGCCCAAACAGAAAGCAATAAGCTAGCAATATTGCCCGATTTATTGAAAAATAAAGTTATTGGTCAAGACGAAGCTGTTGGAAAAATTGCAAAATCTATTCAACGAAATCGTGCTGGATTAAAAGATCCTAATCGTCCAATAGGTTCTTTTATTTTTTTAGGACAAACTGGAGTTGGAAAAACCCAATTGGCAAAAGTTTTGGCAAAAGAATTATTCGATTCTGACGATGCCTTAATTCGTATTGATATGAGTGAATATATGGAAAAATTTGCCATTTCAAGATTAATAGGTGCACCTCCAGGATATGTTGGATATGAAGAAGGCGGACAATTAACCGAAAAGGTTAGAAGAAAACCATATTGTGTAGTATTATTGGATGAAATTGAAAAAGCTCATCCAGATGTTTTTAATATGATGTTACAAGTTTTAGACGATGGTTATTTAACCGACAGTTTGGGACGTAAAATTGATTTTAAAAATACAATTATCATAATGACTTCAAATGTTGGAGCACGGCAACTTAAAGATTTTGGTCAAGGAGTAGGTTTCGGTACTGCAGCTCGCGTTGCCAATGCCGATGAAAATACGAAAACTGTAATTGAAAACGCTTTAAAGAAAACCTTTGCACCCGAATTTTTAAACCGAATTGATGATGTTATTGTATTTAACGCTCTTGAAAAAGAGGATATTAATTTAATTATTGAAATCGAATTAAAAAAATTATATGCTCGAATTAAAGAATTAGGTTATACTCTAAATTTATCAGAAAAAGCAAAAGCATACATAGCCGAAAAAGGTTTTGACAGACAATTTGGTGCTCGACCATTAAAAAGAGCCATTCAAAAATATGTTGAAGATGCTTTGGCAGAAGAAATTATAACTTCAAAAATAAGTTCGGGAGATGAAATTTTTATGGATATTGATGAGGGAGCTACCGAATTAACTGTTAAAATTGAAAAAAAATCGGTTGAGCCAACAAATTAACTCCGAAGTATTCATCAAAGTCAAAGCCATTAAGGTAATTTGATAAAAAAATTAAAAAAACTAATTTATAAAATCCAAATAAATTAGCATTTAAAAATTTAGAACCCGATTTTATTTATTTAAAAAATATTTAAAATCGGGTTTTTTTTGCTAAATATATTTTACATTTGAAAATCAATATTCATATTAATTATGCCACAAGAAAAAGTAATTTTAGGCAGTGAAGAATGGTGCTCTTTTCCTGAAATAGGAATTCGTGCTATAAAAGCTCGAGTTGATTCAGGTGCTAAAACTTCGGCTCTTCACGCTGTAAATATTGCTCCGTTTATAAAAGATGATATGAATTGGGTCAAGTTTGATATCAATCCGATACAAAATAATCAAAAAACAGTAATTCATTGTCAAGCAATTTTAATTGATAAAAGAATTGTAAAAAGCTCAAGCGGATTTAGGGAGCAACGCTATGTAATTCAAACCAATATTAAAATTGGGGACGATTTATGGCCAATAGAAATGACGTTAACCAACCGAGATTCAATGGGTTTTCGTATGCTTTTGGGACGTGAAGCAATGAGTGGACGAATTTTAGTTGATCCGGAACAAAAATATCTTTTAGGTCAAACTTCAATTGAAAAATTAAAAGAATTTTACCAAGATTCAACCGAAGTTAAAGAAGGTTTACGTATTGGTTTACTGGCAAGTAATCCAGAGTTGTACAGCAATAAACGTATTTTGGAAGCAGGCGAAATGCGAGGTCATCAAATGCAATTTTTAAACATTAAAGAGTGTTATATGAAATTGGATGCCGATAAACCAGAAATTCATTATCGTGGCGGAAAAATTTTAGATAATTTTGATGCCATAATTCCACGAATTCGGCCAAGTATTACTTTTTATGGCTGTGCAATAACCCGACAATTTGAAGCTTTAAAAGTTTTTACACTTAATTCTGCTTCTGCAATTACACAATCAAGAGATAAATTATATTCTTTGCAATTGTTATTAAATCACGGAGTCGATATACCAACAACTGGTTTTGCAAATTCCCCATTAGATACCGATAACTTAATAAAAATGGTTGGCGGTTCGCCATTAATCGTAAAATTATTAGAGGGAACTCAAGGAAAAGGAGTTGTTTTAGCAGAAACAAAAAAAGCAGCCGAATCGGTAATAAATGCTTTTAAAAGCCTCAATGTTAATATTTTAGTTCAAGAATTTATAAAGGAAGCAAACGGAAAAGATTTAAGATTATTTGTAATTGATGGAAAAGTAGTGGCTGCAATTCAACGAGAAGCCTTGCCTGGAGAATTTAGAGCCAATATTCATTTGGGAGCAACTGCATCTATAATTAAACCTACAATTGAAGAGAAAAAAATAGCCATAAAAGCCGCAAAAGCAATGGATTTAAAAGTTGCAGGAGTTGATATAATTCGCTCAAGTAAGGGACCACTTTTGTTAGAAGTAAACTCATCACCCGGATTGGAAGGTATTGAAGGTGCTACCAACAAAGATATTGCAGGTGAAATGATTAAGGCAATTGAAAAAAATTTCAAATGGAAATAAAATTTGTAAAATCAAAATAACTACACATAAATGAATCCTTATTTTGAAGTGATTTTGCGAAGTTCGGCAGTATATTTTTTTATGATATTAGCCATTCGATTGTTTGGAAAAAAAGAATTATCGCAACTAAATACTGCCGATATTATTTTAATCTTGTTAATTAGTAATGCGGTACAAAATGCTATGGTTGGTGAAAACACCTCGCTTCAAGGTGGAATGATTGCTGCAGTTGTATTATTTATTTTAAATTTTATTTTAAAAAAAATAATGTTCAAGTCAGATAAATTTAGGAATTTTATTCAACAAAAACCAGAAATTTTAATTCATAATGGTAAAATTGATTTTAAAACTTTAGCGAAATTAGAAATTACATCTAATGAATTAGATGAAGTTATCAGAGAACACGGAGTTGAAAATTTTAAAGATGTTAAATTAGCAATGATGGAAATTGATGGAAACATTAGTATTATTTCTAGTAATTTATCGGATATACAAACCCATCATAAACGAAAAATTCACAAATCGTTAGGTAACTTAAATAATTAAACTATGACTTTACTTTCTCAAATTTTAATCGGATTCGTAGCAATTTTACACATTTATTTTCTTTGGTTAGAAATGTTTGTTTGGACTACAAAAGGCAAAAAAGTATTCAAAATGTTACCCGAAGATATGTTTGAAAAAACTAAAAACATGGCAGCCAATCAAGGATTATATAATGGTTTTTTAGCCGCAGGTTTAATTTGGTCACTATTAATTTTAGATGTTTATTGGAGTAAAAATGTAGGGTTGTTTTTTTTAATTTGCGTTTTAAGTGCTGGTTTATACGGAGCTTATTCAGTTTCAAAACGTATTTTTTATGTACAAGGTATTCCTGCAATTTTAGCGATAATTAGTTTGCTTTTGAAGTAACTAATATTTATTGTTTAAAAGATAATTCTTTATTTTATATTAGAATTGTCTTAAATCAATGTTTTTCACATTCCTTTTTGTAAATTATTAAAACTTCTTTTAAAAAATTTGTATATTGAAATAAATTTTTGCTATTTTTAACAAAAACAATAATATATTAACTAAATAGTATTAAAAATAGTATGGAAATTTTAAAAATTCAAGCCCTTCGTGGACCAAACATTTGGAGTGTTCAACGCAAAAAATTAATTCAAATGCGTTTGGATTTACAAGAAATGGAACAATTTCCCACAAATAAAATTGAAGGATTTCGAGAACGAATAGAAGCAATGTTTCCAACTATGATTGAACATCGATGTTCCGAAGGTGTTCGTGGAGGATTTTTTTCACGAATAGAACGTGGTACTTGGATGGGACACGTAATTGAACATATTGCTTTAGAAATTCAAACTTTAGCTGGAATGGAAACTGGTTTTGGTCGCACTCGTGAAACTAAAACTCCCGGAATTTATAATGTAGTTTTTAGTTACACCGAAGAAAATGTAGGAATGTATGCGGCTGAAAGTGCAGTAAAAATTGCCTTAGCATTAATCGCTGGAACAGAATATGATTTACAAGCTGACATTCAACGTATGCGAGAAATTAGAGAGCGAGTTCGATTAGGTCCATCTACTGGAAGTATAGTAGAAGAAGCAGTTGCTCGCGACATTCCTTGGATTCGTTTAGGAACAAATTCGTTAATACAATTAGGTTACGGTGTTAATCAAATGCGTTTTCAGGCTACTATTACTTGCAAAACGTCAAATATTGCCGTTGACATTGCTTGTAACAAAGAAGAAACTAAGCGTTTATTAGACCTAGCATCAATTCCTGTTGCAAGCGGAGGAATTTGCGTTGATGAAGAAGACTTAGATGATGTAATTAAAAAAATTGGATATCCAATCGTTTTAAAGCCATTAGATGGAAACCACGGAAAAGGAGCTTCAATTAATGTTAAAAATCGAGAAGATGCAGTAGCTGGACTAGCTTTTGCAAAAACATATAGCCGAAGAGTTATTGTTGAAAAATTTATTACAGGTTTTGATTTCAGAGTTCTTATAATAG
>JAYUFJ010000489.1:0-8480 GCA_043738775.1 Flavobacterium sp.
GCCCGAAGCCAAAAAACATGGAAGACAAAATCAAGTTGAAGGGTTTTTACAAAAAGGGCAAACCGTAGTCGTAATTGAAGATTTAATAAGTACAGGTGCTAGTAGTTTAATTGCAGTTGAAGCCTTGAGAAATGCAGAAGCTAATGTAAAAGGAATGGTAGCTATTTTTAGTTATGGTTTTGAGTTAGCCATACAAAATTTTAAAAATGCCAACGTTGAATTGACAACATTAAGTAATTATGAAAATTTATTGCATTTGGCTGTTCATAAAAATTATATAACAGACGAAGAGCAAATCACTTTGCAAGAATGGAGTAAAAACCCGTCAATATGGAACCTTAATTTACTTGAAGATTGAAGTTTTAAATAGTAATAAAAAAAATAAATAAATAAAAATGAATTTAGAATCACCAAAAGTTACTGTTGAAAAATCGGCAGAGTACATTTTTAAAGCTTTGTCTAAAGTTGAAAATTTTGAAAAATTAATGCCTGATACCATTGCTAAGTTTGAGGTATTAGATGAAAATGCATTTATTTTTGGGTTAAAAGGCATGCCTGAAATTAAATTGAAAATGAATGAAAAAACACCAAATTCAAAAGTTGTTTTAGGAGCTGCTAGCGATAAATTACCTTTCACTTTAACTTCAAATATTGAAACTATTTCCGAAACCTCTGCTTCAGTTAAATTGGATTTTGTTGGCGAATTTAATCCAATGATTGGAATGATGATCAAAGGTCCAATAACAAAATTCTTAGAATCGTTGGCCGAGAATATGCATAAATTGTAATCAACAAATACTTAATTATTTTTTGATTATTTACTATTAAACAAAAAAAATCCGTCTCGAAATAATATCAAGACGGATTTAAAACTTATAGTAACTTGTTAGTTTAAGTTAAGGTATTCTTTATCAGTCATAGTTCCGTTTGAAATTCTTCTTAACTCATCTAAATGAAGCATAATTAAATCGTGACCCTCTTTAGTCATAGACTCTGGTTTCGATTGGTTCATTCTATAAGTACCATTCAAAACTCCAGTATAGTAGTAGAAAAAGTTGTAATCGAAGTTTGATGCTGTTAAATTTCCATTAGCAGGATCGGCCAATAAAAACCCTAAACGAACAGCAGAACGACGTTGTGGAGGTGTTCCGTGGTGTCCGGCACTTGTAGTTTGATAATCACCAATGGCGAAAGCAAAATCCGAGCCCGAAGCTATTGCAGCAAAACTACTTGCATTAAAACCAGCAGGTTTTCTTAAATAATAACCTGCAAATCCATCAGCTTCTAGTTCATTTGGTCTTGCAGTACTTTCTGTTTTAGAAGGTAAATTGAATGCATATTGCAATTGGTGTCCAAACTCGTGTGCCAAAATCATTGCATTTACAATGTTGTTTGAATTTTTAGACTTTGCATCAACATAAATAGCTTGTCCAAAATAAATTTTTCCAGTTTGGTAAGAAATAGCATTGTAAGTTGAACCAGGATTGCTTGCATCAACTACAAAGCGCAAAGTAGGAATTGGACGCCCCCAAACAGCTGCAATTTTTGAATTTTGGCCATTCATAAAATTGGTGTCGGTTGTTGAACCAAAAGAAGTACTTAAAACAGAAGAACTTGACCAGTTGTTATCAACATAAGAACATTGATTTTGAAATGGATTTGGTTGTTCAATTAATCCCGAAACAGCTTGATTTTCACCTTTTGCTGTCGCTGTTGTTGTAGCTTCATCTTTAGTTGAGCACGATGCCAACGTTGCCAATACGAACACTCCCGAAAGGAACATGTTGCGATTTTTGTTTGTAATCATAATTTTTTGGTTTGGTTAATAATTATACAATTATACGAACTTTTACTAAACAATCAACAGTGTTTTTAATTTTTTTTCAATTTTTTTACACATTTCGCATGTTTAAAGGGATTTTTAAAAACAACTGTTTAACCGATTTTAATAATTTATTAAACAAAAAAACAAATTTGTCACAATTAATTATTTTTTGTTATTAAAAAAAAGTAAGAAGAGTATTCCAAAGAAGAAAAAACTGTTTAGAAATTAATCTAAACAGTTCTGAAAAAACTCTGTTTTAACCGATTAGTTTTTAATGATTTTACTAGTAAACATTTGCTCACCCGTAGCTACTTTTACAATATAAATACCTTTTGGCTTTTCTTGCAAATTCATTTCGAAATCTGTTTGATTCTTGAAATCCAATTTATAAATTGTAAAACCAAACATATCTGTAATTTGAATATTACCCTCTGAAACATCGTTTAATGAAATTTTAAAAACTCCATTGTTTGGGTTGGGAAGAATATCAATTCCTTTAGTTTTTAAATCATCTTGTTTAACTGTAACTTCACTTGAAGTATCTTTTATATTTTGAGATTGTTTTGCTAAAAAAGTATTGCTACAACCAACAGGATAAATGTGAACTGCTGATCCTGTTTTGGCATAAAAAAGAGGTTTTAATTTAACTATTGGAGCATGATAAATTGCTCCTGCACCACTATTTATTGTATTTGTTGCTTCAATACTAACTGAAGCCTGCTTTTTATCAATCCCAGTTATAACATTGGTTACTATAACTAATGTTGACGGACAAGGAGTTGAAACCAAAGGTATTAATTGAGGTAACTCTTTAATTGGATTATTGTTTAAATTTAAAAAATTTAAAAAAACAGATGAATTTAAAAAAGAATCTTGATCATCAATTTTGTGAATAAAAAAATTTCTACTTAAATCTGTAAAAATCGAACTAATTAGTAAGTTGTCATATTTATCCCTGTTTAAATAACTAAACTTAGAAGTTGGAATAGTTGAATTAAACTCATTTAACACTCTAACTGGATTTGTACTGTTATTCAAATCTTTAACACAAATTTCACCATTAACAACATTAGTAATATATGTAGGTGCACCAAAAGGAAATTTTTTTCTTACGAAAAATAAATTATTAGACCCTTTGGAAATTTCAAATTCATTAACCATTATTCCACCCGAAAAACTTTCATATCCAGAAAATAAGCCAGTTGTTGAATTAAAATTAATTTTATAAAAAGGATTTCTGAAATTTAAAAAATTACTATCTGGGTCGAATTGACCATTAGTACCAACTACCGTATATTCCAAACCAATTAAAAAAGAATTATTAGGTGCTATCTTAAAAGTAGATCCCTCGATGCCATCAACCCTTCCAAAATTTGTGTTATAAGTCCCTAACGCATAAATTTGAGCGTTAGTAAAAACAGATTCTACTGGAATTGTATTTAGTCCAAATGTGTCTATTTTGTAACTTAAAAGTTTATTTTTATTTTGTATAATTACCCAATAGGAAGTTCCATCATTATTTTTTGTAGATGTTAAACCACCAAACGAATAACTATTAATAACTACACCTGAGGAGTCAGAAAGTATTTTAGAATATATGTTTTCTGGGGTACCTGATTGTGGAGTAGGATTGTTCGCTAAGACTATACCTAAAGGATTTGAGTTGTTAAATTCTACTACCGAATATAAATAATAAATTGGTTCTGGTGTTAAACACAAGCATGGGATTTTACCACTACTGAAAATGTAAAACTGGTTTGGATTACTTAAATTTGGAATTATTATTGTATTTAAAACCAAATCAAAACCTATATTATTTCCATTTGTCATAATAATATTATTCTTATTCCATACTTTTTTACCATCAGTATAAAACAATATATTACCATTCGCATCACTAACAGTTGCTTTACCATATTGTGTTGCAACTCCAGAAGTACTGGCTATTGGCGGGTTTGTGCTAAAATTCACATCAGTGTTACCCAATTGCCAATGATTGTTTTCATTTTGCGCTAAAATTTTACCTGTTGCTAAAAGCAACATCATAAAAATGAAATATAACTTTTTCATAATTTAATAGTTTATAAATTATTACTTGTTATTTATTTTAGCTTCAAGTGCTTCGATTCGTTTGTTTTGTTCAATAATATACAATGTCAATTCTTCAATTTTTTCTTGTTGAATTTTTGCCATTTCACCTAATGCAAGACCATTTTTTTCTATTTCTTGTGCAGATGGTACGTTTTGCAGATGTTTATTTGCGATTATATATTGCTCTACTTCTTTAAGAGTTGGTAATTTATAAGTTGAAGAAAAAACATAATCTGCCCAAGTGTTATATACTTTTATTTCTTCTGCTCTTACTTTACCTTTCACTGAAAGTCTGTAGGTATCTGCACCATCTACAAAGTTCGAGGTTCCGATACCTATATTAGAGTCTGTAAAAATATTTCCTTCAACTTTTGCACTACCAGCTTGTACAAATAATTTATGCCCAATACTATTTGGGTAATCTGAAAACCCACCAATTGTAATCTTTGAATCTGGTTTACCAAGCTGCATGTAAACTTTATTATTACCATCCTCATTTATTTTAAAAAATTCAGATTGGGTTTTGTCACTTAAAATTAAAAAACTACTACCACCAGTTTGAGAGTAAAATCTATATCTATTTGCATCATTTCTATCTTCAATACTAAAATATGATTCAGCAATTGGATAAATATTTGAACTTGGTCTATCTAAAAATGTTAGAAGCCTGTTTTGAGATGTACTACTTACAAGTCCACCTATGTTTAGCATCAATGTTTTTGAAAATTCTACACTTGCCGAAGCATAAGTTAAACCATTCGGTTCTCCCGCAATTTCTAATTTCCCAATAGGATTCGTTGTCCCAATACCAACATTTGTATTAGTTGTTGGAGAATTTGCTAAAACATTAGTAGCACCACCAGTACGAGTGCTAATTTGTGCATTTGTTAAAATTGTGCTCAAAAGTAATGAGCCTGATAAAATTACTTGAATAAAATTTTTCATTTTTTTTTAATTTAAAAGTTGATTCTAAAGGAAGTAATTAAATCAAATAATTAAATATTATTTTTATTATAAAATCTTAAAATTATTGTTAAATTATTTATTATAAATTTTAAAAGTAAATTAAATACATAACAAAAATTAAAATACATTGATTACTAAATCTTAATGTAATTGTTAAATTATTTTTTATAAACGTAAAAAGCCATATTTAATTATACAATATATTGCTTGAAAGCCATCTTTCCAATTAATTTTTTTTCCTTCATCATATGTTCTACCATAATAAGAAATGCCAACTTCATAGATTTTTATTTTTTTAATTCTTGAAACTTTAGCGGTAACTTCCGGTTCAAAACCGAATCTTTTTTCTTGCAATGAAATTGATTGTAATATTTTAGCGTCAAACATTTTATAGCAGGTTTCCATATCTGTTAAATTTAAATTGGTAAACATATTGGACAAAAAGGTTAAAAAACGATTGCCTAATGTGTGCCAAAAAAATAATACTCTATGCGGATTTCCTCCCATAAATCTTGAACCATAAACTACATCAGCATGACCATCCAAAATGGGTTGCAAAAGAATGTTATATTCGTTTGGGTCATATTCTAAATCAGCATCTTGAATAATTATGAAATCTCCAGTTGCATTTTTTATAGCCGTTTGCAGTGATGCTCCTTTTCCTTTATTTTTTTCATGCCAAAATAATTGAATTGAGGCTTCTGGGTGAGTTGAAATGTAATCTTTGATAATTAACAACGTATCATCAGTAGAGCAATCGTCAACAATGATTATTTCTTTAGTGATGTTTTGAGGTAAAGTAACACTTTCAATTTTATCAAGAATTAAATGAACTGTTTTGGCTTCAGTAAAAACGGGTATTAATATAGATAGTTTTTTCATTTATGTTTTTTTTGAAAATAAGTTTCTGTTTTTTTGATTATAAAACTTTGCCATTAAAATTATAACAAACGGAAAGAAAACGATATGAAAACGATCTCCTTGAGAGCATGAAACACCCGAGATTGTAATTGTGTATAAAATGTAGAAACTTATTAAACTATAAAGAAATTCAAGTTTATAAGATTTTAATAGATAATATATAGCTAAAATAAATCCAATTATAGTAAAAAATCTATTTTGATATTTAGATATTATAGATAACCATTTTTTTAAAGTATAATAATAATTTTTATTATTTAAATTCTTTGATGTTTCTATTGATCCATTTGGAGTTTTTGTGTTTTCAGACAAATCCGAAATATATGCTTTTATTAAGTTAAATTTATTATTATTTATTTGACTTAATAAGTCTTTTGTAGCTATATTTCGTTGTTCTGGATAAGAAAATTTTGTTAAAAATTTCGCCCTTTTATTTGTGTTTTGATTTAATGTGTCATTTGTTTTATAATAAAATGCTTTGCTTCCGAGATAATTATAATATGTAACACTATCAATATAACTTAAAGTATAATTACCATAATCGTTTTTCATTTTTACATACTGAAATGCAATTAATGATAGACTTAAATAGATAAAAAGTATATTTTTATTTCTATGATTTTTTAATAATGTTTTACTAAAATAGATGAAAATTATGATAGTAAAAAATTTCACACTAGGTTTTATTAGCATTGCAAAAAGTAAAATACTAATAGCCAATGACAAGAATTGAAAGGATTTTTTTGTATAATATTTTTCAAGAAAATAAAAAACGGTAATCATTAAAAAAGTAAAAATACTTTCTGTTAATAATTGAAAATTAATGAAAACAAAACTTAGAATTGAATAAAACAACAATGTACATAATAGAGCTTTATTAATTGGTAATTGTTTTTTTAAAAAATTTAACAGCAATAACGCACTGCCTAACCAAGCTATAATATTAATTATCAAACTAAATTCATAAATAGTAGCATCTGTAGCTCCAAAAAGGTATGGTACTCCTGTAATTATAGCCATTCCAATAGGTCTAAAATAATGTGATTTAAAATTATTATATAAATAACTGGCGGATTCTCTATAATTATCGCAATCGTTACAAATATTATTTTGATGTTTAATCTGCATTAACTCATTAAGAAATGATACCCAAACTATACCTATTATAATTAAAATAATTTGATATTTATATTTAAAAAGCAATTTTATCATATTTTTTTTTGTAGTTAATCACTAAAGCATTGTATGTTGTGATTATAAGTTCAGAATTAATTGCTAAACCATTTTCAATTATGTTTGGCAACAAAATATCATATGCTTTTTCATATTGTTTTAAACCTAAATAACATTTCGAATATAATTTAACCATATTTATTTCTTCACATGCATATTTATTTCCACAAAAATGACAATATCAATATTTTTTTGTGTTATCAAGATAAATAATTGCTTCATGATAATTATTATTTTTCATTTCTAAATCTGCCAATATTTTAGATGCTCTATTTTTATAATTCGTATAAGGTTCACTAATAATTACTGAACCAATCGCACCTTATTCTTTATCGTTTGCTTCACTGTTAAGTATTTTTAAAAAAGTTTTATTCGCTTATACATAATTTTTCAAGTCTAATTCAGCAGAACCTTTGTTATTTAATGCTCTAAATAATAAAGTTGATTTAGGAAATTCGATTATTAAATCTTCATGAGTTTTGATAACTTTTTTAAGAACATTTTCATTAATTTCAATTGCAAATTTTCGTTTTACTTTTTCCTCACTTGAAATATTAATTATATCTTTTGGATTAATTATATATTCAAATTCTTCATTCAAAAGTTCTTGTTTTGCAACAGTTTTTTCAAATAGTATTAAATCATCATTTGAATTTTTTTCTGTCCAAATGTAATTATTGAAAATAAAAGTAAAAATGTTATATAAATTTTCTTCATTTTTTCGGTTTTTTCTAAATATTACTGCCAACGTCTCGGGGCGTCAGTTGGGGATTTGGTTAGCCAAATGTATAAATTAAAGACCGAACATCCAAGTACAAAACTAACTTTAAAGTTCGCCGAAAACCCCAATTGCGCCAAACCGCTGTTGTGTGCTGTTTTTTTATTTATTTCAATGTTTCAATTGCTTTTAAAATTAATGGATCAATTTTATTTTCAATATCACTTTTTGTGTTTTTAATTTCAATTTTTACTGGAACTCCAATATCTTCAAGTTGCGTTTTTTCGGTTGAATAATATCGTTGATTAGAAAGTGTAAATGAAATTTTGTTTGATAAATCTGTTCCAAACATATCAGATAACATTCCCGAAGTATTAGTTCCTATTGTTGTTACATTTTTCTGTTTGTAAAGGGAAATTGTAAAATCTTCGGCAGAACTTGCGGTTTTATCGTTGGTTAAAATTACAATTGGATTTGTATATTTCACACCAATATTTGGAGTTATGTAAATCGGTTTCAGTTCAGTAATATTTTCATAACCGCCTTTTAATCTTGTTGCTTTATAATGAGTTATGATTTTCTCAATTACAAATCTACTTGCTAATTCTTCTCCACCGTGACCGCCACTATTTGCTCGAATATCGATAATAATTCCTTTAGTTTTTACGAATGAATTCAAAATACTATCAAATAAAGTTAGCATTAATTTAGTATCTTCAACTTCTT